>JAIRJQ010000023.1 GCA_031260545.1 Methanomassiliicoccaceae archaeon
GAACCGGCATAAATTATCACGTCCGCATTATCTATCGCTCTTTTCCCCTTTATCGTCAACAATTCCGGATCTCCCGGCCCTGCTCCTATGAATATAACCATTTTATCACCTTTTTATTATCATTGTAGTAAAGTAATTGAATTCCCTTTCCTCGTCGATCGGCCCTATATATTCGCCGTCCATCCCTGCTCTGCTTACGACCGTTGCGTTCTCCCTCGGGATGTTGCGTGACGCCATTTTTTCCGAGATCGCCTTCATTACGCTGCCGGCCTTCATGATGACCACATTCTCAAAAATGTCCATTATCACGTCAATGCGATCCATCTTCGCCGCAGGGATTATCGCCAACCCTTCGTTACCGAGGACCAATGGTATCTTAGCTAATGCCGCAGCATTCGAGAATGATGATATTCCCGGAATTATTTCAGTTTCGAATCCCTTGTCCTCAACGTAGCTGCTCAGGTACATGTAGGTGCTGAATATCGAGACATCGCCGAGAGTTATCATCGCCGCGTCCTCCCCTCTTTCGAGAATATCGATTATCCAGTCGCCGGCCTCCCGTCCGCACTCCTGAAATTGCGTTCTCCCGCCCTCCATCAGGAAGACAAGCTTGTGCACATTCTTCGTGCTCAGATCGACCCTTCCGCCGACTATCTTCAAGGCGGTGCTGTCCTCTCCTTCTTTTTTGATCGGTGTGATTATGTGTTCCACTTTTTCCAGAACGGCCTTTGCTTTCAGCGTCATCAGGTCCGGGTCCCCCGGCCCTATCCCGACGCCGTACAATTTTCCGTGACCCTTTTTCATTCCGGTCTTGTGATCCGCCGTCATCATATCATCCCTTTGTAATACAGCATGGAATTGCATATCGCCGCAGAGATGTTGCTTACGCCTTTCCTTCCGGCGGCGACGATATACGGGATCCCGAGGTCCATGACCGCTTCCTTGGATTCCACCACATTCACGAAACCGACGGGAACGCCGACGATCAGCGTCGGCCTTACTTTTCCTTCTTTCACAAGTCTGCAGAGCGAGAACAATGCCGTCGGCGCATTCCCCAAGGCGAAGATCAGTTCTCCTTCAAGCTTGGCAGCTTTCTCCATAGATATCGTGGCACGGGTCTCGCCTCTTTCCTTGGCCTCTTTTATGACGTCTTCATCGCTTATGAAACAATGAACGGTACCGCCGTACATCCCAAGAACATTCTTATTTATTCCGGAGGCGGCCATTTTCGTATCGGTGATTATGCTGGCCCCGTTCCTTATGGCCTTTATACCAATGTTCTCCGCATCATCTGAAAATCTCAGATTGTCGGCGTAATCAAAATCCGCTGATGTATGAATACATCTTTTAATTATTGAGAATCTCGGTTCCGGCCATGTTCTTCCCTTCAGTTCCGAGGTAATTATCTCCATGCTCCGCTTCTCTATCTCTTCCGGCCTTACGGTCTCAAATGCCAAATTATCACCCTATATCATTGTTCGGAGTGCAAAAGCACTCGTTCCGTCACGGCAATGCGGTACACTAATTTAATATGTTGGATGATATATCCAACCTGTCGGATGAACATGGTCGCTGTTGATACTTCTGCCGTCAAAGAGAAAAGGTTGCGTTCAGGTCATACCACGGGAACTTGTGCAGCGGCGGCCACAAAGGCGGCGCTCACAATGCTGCTGTCGCAAAAGACCGTCGGTGAAGTTAAAATAATTACTCCGAAAGGAACGGAGCTGACGCTGATGATCGAGGATCCGTCCTTTTCCAAGGACACAGGATCATGCGCCGTCAGGAAGGACGGCGGGGATGACATAGACTGCACTCACGGAACGTTGATCTATTCTTCCGTTTCATTATCAGAAGAAGGAGTGAACATAGACGGCGGGAAAGGCGTCGGGCGAGTGACAAAGAACGGTCTTGACCAACCTGTCGGAAATGCGGCGATAAACCGCGTTCCGAGGAATATGATAACAAATTCCGTGAAGGAAGTGTGTGATACATACGGACACAAAGGAGGCGTGAACGTCATCATATCTGCTCCCGAGGGTGAAGAGCTCGCAAAAAGGACATTCAACCCGCGTTTGGGAATAATCGGAGGGATATCTATAATCGGAACATCCGGCATAGTAGAACCAATGAGCGAGAAAGCGATGATCGATACCATGAGAGTTGAGATGAACGTCCGCAAAGCGGCCGGATCGAAATATTTCCTTATCGTTCCCGGAAATTACGGAGAGAGCTTCGTTGCATCGCATCCTAAACTTAAAGACGAAGATGCGATCAAATGCAGCAACTTCATCGGCGAGGCGTTGGATTCCTCATCAGAATTCGGTGCCGAAGGTATACTTTTAGTAGGAAACCTGGGAAAGTTGGTAAAAGTTGCAGAAGGGATAATGAACACCCATTCGAAATATGCGGACCGCAGGATGGACATTCTCGCGTCGTGTTCCGTTACAGCAAAAATCGATAACGAAACGGTGACAAAAATACTGGAGTGCAACACTACCGATGATGCGTTGGGCGTCATCGAAGGAACGGGAAAGATGAACGATGTGATGGAGATACTGATAACAAGGATCGCATACCATCTGCATGAACGCGTAAATGGAAAGATACGCACCGGAGCGATAGTGTTCTCGTCAAGATACGGAGAAGTATGCAGAACAGATAATGCGGACGATCTGATCAGAATGCTGGAGGCAGGAAAGTGAGGATAAATATTATCGGCTTTAGTTCGAAAGGATGTGCCCTTGCGAAAGAGATCTATGATGAATTCCAGGAATATGCGTGCTTATATTACGGCAGAACAAAAGGGAACACGCACGGTGCTGAATACGTGACATCAATGGACGAATGGGTCGCCGATTCGTTCAAACATTGCGACGCGGTGATATTCATCGGTGCCGCAGGAATAGCGGTAAGGTGCATAGCACCGCACATCAAAGATAAGACAACAGATCCGGCGGTCATCGTTATTGATGAATTAGGGAAGAACATCATTCCGATACTGTCAGGGCACATAGGCGGAGCGAATGAATTGTCCCTCGAGATAAAAGAAAGGATCGGCGGGAATGTGATAATAACCACCGCAACGGATCTGAACCATGTGTTCTCAGTTGATACATTCGCTGTTGATAACGATCTGCACATAGGGAACATGAGCATTGCGAAGCAGATATCCGCAAGGCTGCTCGATGGATTGACCGTCTGTATAAGTTCCGATGTCAAGATATACGGCGATCTGCCGAACGGGCTCGTATACGCGGACCACGGGGACATAGGGATACACATAACACCTTACAACGTTCCGCCCCCGTTCAAAAAGACGTTAACATTAACGCCAAAACAGATGTTCATCGGCATCGGATGCAGAAAGGGAGTTGAGATGAGCGTCATAGAGAAACGCGTGTTTACAGATCTCAATGAGAGCGGGATATCAATTCATTCGATAAAGGCCGGAGGGAGCATCGATCTGAAGAAGGATGAGGAAGGCCTTTTGGAATTTTTCAATAAATATGACATCCCGGCAACATTCTTCACAGCAAATGAATTGGAAGCGATCAAGGGGGATTTCTTTGATTCCGAGTACGTCAGGGAGGTGACAGGCGTCGGTAACGTTTGTGAAAGAGCGGCATTGGCAGTATCGGACGGCGGAGAACTGATCACTCGCAGAACGACCGGAAACGGCGTCACCGTTGCGGTGGCATCCAAGGACCCGATGATAAATTTCGGAGTGATAAAATGACCGATGTGATTATATTCGGAGGTACGACAGAAGGACGGTTGCTTTCGGAACTGTTTGCTGAAAATGGGATGAAGATACACTTATGCGTCGCAACCGAGTACGGAGAGAGTCTCGTACAGAAGAACAAGAACATCGAGATATCGCACGAAAGGCTTGACGCTGACAGGATGGCCGGTCTGATCAAAAAGAAATGTGTTAACACAGTGGTGGATGCCACACATCCTTATGCCGTCATCGTATCAGAGAACATAAAAAAAGCATGCGTTGCCACCGGGACGGAATACATAAGACTTCTGAGAAAAAGTTCGCAGGCCGGCGGTAATATTGTGACCGTGAAGGACGTCAGCGAGGCGGCAGAATACATAAAAGGCACATCCGGAAATGTTCTCGTGGCAACGGGAAGCAAGGAACTCGCAAAGTTCACATCCGTTCCCGGATACAAAGAAAGGATATTCGCCAGGGTCCTCTCATTACCGGAAGTTGTGGAACAGTGCGCAAAGTTGGGTTTTGTCGGAAAGAATCTGATATGTATGCAGGGCCCGTTCAATGAAGATATCAATTATGGTATGATGAAACAGTTCGACATCAAACACATGGTGACGAAAGATTCCGGGACACCGGGAGGGTTCGAAGAGAAGATGAGGGCCGCGATCAGAGCGAATGTTGACGTCATACTCGTCGGAAGGCCTCCGGAAGATGGTCTTTCATATGATCAGGTGGTAAAAGGACTTTCAAAAAGATTTGATCTGTCGATAAAGAATGGCAAGGAAAAGGACAAGAAAAAGAACGTCTGGGTCATAGGCATGGGCATGGGCGACCCCGACGGAATGACGATCGAAGCGTCAGAAGCATGCAGGAACGCCGATGTGATCATCGGACCAAAGAGGATGACAGATATCATAGGCGCAGGAAGGAACACGTTCAACGAGTACAGATCCGATAAAGTGATAGAGTACATAGAAGAACATCCCGAATACAATAATGTGGTAGTGGCGTTCTCAGGAGACATAGGATTCTACAGCGGTGCGAAAAAACTGATAGAGAATGCAGATAAAAAATGGAATGTTTTTCCGATATGCGGAATTTCGTCGGTCACGTATCTCTGTTCCAAGATCGGCATCCCATGGCAGGATGCTCACCTGATGAGCGCGCACGGCATCAATGCGAACATCGTCGGAGAGATAAGAAGGCATGAAAAAGTATTCAGTCTCATGAGCAAGGGCGCAGATATCAACGAACTTTGCGGAAAGCTCATCCTCTACGGTATGGACGACGTCAAAATAACAGCAGGCGACCGGCTGGGATATCCCGATGAAAGGATCGTCACCGGAACTCCGGAAGAGATATGCAAAATAGAATTCAGCGATCTTTCCGTTGTGCTGACCGTGAATGAGAATTATGATAAGAGGCATCCTCTCGGAATTCCGGATACGGAATTCATACGCGGGGACGTTCCGATGACAAAGAGCGAAGTAAGGACGCTAACAGTATCAAAGCTCAGCCTGTCCGATGATTCTGTTGTTTACGACGTGGGTGCAGGAACAGGTTCCGTATCGATAGAGATGGCAAGGGCCGCCGTTAACGGAAGCGTATATGCAATAGAAATGGAGAAGGACGCATTGGAACTGATAGAAAAGAACAAGGTCCGTTTCGGTTCCGACAATTTACACGTTATCGAGGGAAAGGCCCCGGATGCGCTCATCGATCTTCCGGCTCCGACGCACGCGTTCATCGGCGGTTCAGGAGGGAACATGATGGAGATACTGAAACTTATCCTTTCCAAGAATCCTGATGCGAGGATCGTCATAAATTCAGTAACATTGGAGACGGTCGCCGAGACGGTCAGATGCATTAAAGCGTTGAACCTGAACGAAATAGAGACAATATGCGTATCCGTATCACGTTCAAGGACGACCGATAATGTTCATTTGATGCTGGCCCAGAACCCTATATATATAACGGTATGCGAAGGCATAAAATAATGAAAGGCAAAAGCCTCTTTTCTTATTTTTTTGACATATCCGGTCCAAATAATTCCGATGGTGTTTCCGACGATACACCGAAAGGAATATATACACAAACTCACATCAACTATATGGTTGGATGATATATCCATATAGAGACTACAGACGATAAAAAAAGATAACATTCCCGCTCAAGAGCATACTCGTCGGTGCCTGAGCGGGAATGGGATGCATAAGATCGTACGCAGGGAAGGTCGTTCATCTAATATTCGGTAAGATCCTTTACGTATCGGTATGGGCTCCTTTACGGAAAAGGTAACACTGAGTACAAATTCCAAACGATTATATGCATAGTTCTCATGAAGAAGTTGGACGCATCATCCAGCATGCGGTGAGATAAATGGTTACGAAAACAATGATTGTTGCCATCGTTGTGGCGGTGATGGTGGTGGGAGTTGCGGCAGGGGCGTTTTTCCTGTTAAAAGATAATGACACCACGTATGAAGAAGGTGTTCTTGTGGATTTTGGAGATCACACAGGACAATGGATACCATCGGAAACGAACGGAGTGCTGCTGACCGATGCGGTGGGTAATGCATTACAAAAGAAAGAGTTGCCCATTGTACTCTCCGGTAACGGAGTACTGTCCGTGAACGGAAGGGAAGCCGGAATAGGGGAATCATGGGGATATTGGACATATTCCGCTAAATCAAATTGGACAAAAATAACTGACACGAATATAAAACTCTCCAACAAATCATATCTGGCCCTGGCATTGACAAAAGAAGGGAAGGAGCCATTGCTTCCATGCCTTGACGCACTGGGCAACAGATTATTCTCCGGAACGAGCAATTCCATAGTTTCATTATCTGCTGTGGCGTCAGAGATACTCTGCAAGGTTGGAAAGATCGACTCGCTCGTAGCGGTGGACTATTACAGCAACTACCCTGCAGAGCTCAAGACCAAAGGTCTTGTCAAAGAGTGGGGATTCTATGCGACACCGCCCACCGCAGAGATCGTAGGAAGTTACAATCCCGATTTCGTTGTGGGTGAGGAAGGAAACCATGACGGGCTGCTGAAAACACTCAATGGCTCCGGCATAAGATGTTTATCGTTGTATCAGGCCAATACGCTTGAGGCAGTGTACAAGAACATATGGATGATCGGTGCGGCGACAGGTCAGTTCAAGGAAGCTAATGAAACGATACTGAAGATGCAGCAGGACCTGAAAGACCTGCTGGATAATACGAACGTTGCTAATTTCAAAGATAAGACCGCAGTGATACTGATGGGGAACGAATGGTATGTCGCGGCGATCGGTCACGGCACATTCATCGATGACGTGATCTCAAGAACGGGCGTGAAGAACGAATTTCCCAATTCAGGATGGATCATGGACAAAGAATACATCACCACCGGACATCCGGACATCGTGATATTCATAGCGGACGAAGACATGAGCGGAAAGAGTATCAAGGATATATTGAGCACGGAAAAATCACACCTGCCGAATTGGCCCAATGCCGACGGAGACACATGGGCCGGTGTGACATTATACTGTGTGGACGGCGAAAGCGGGGACATGTTCCTGCGTGCCGGACCAAGGATAATGCAGGCACTCTCGGCGCTGCTCAATGCGTCGCCTGTGACATGAGGTGATATGACGGACGTGGTATTGCTGCTGTTGGTAGCGGCGGTCGTCGCCGTTGTTCTGCTCTCCGTACTGTACGTGAGAAAGAGCGACGGCGCCGATATATCACTTACGTCAAAAAGAAAGAGGCGGCTGGCAGCGATAGTGGCATCAGGCATATCGATAACGTTAGTGATGTTCATCGTGGCGCTTTCACTCGGTTCTGCCGGTACAATTCCGGTAACAGATGCGATATCCAGCATGTTCTCGGCCATACAGAACGGTGTTCACACCGGTGATGAGAGGACCATCTTTCATTTCCGTATGCCGAGAGCGATAGTCTCGATCACCGTGGGAATAGGGCTGGCGGTGGCGGGCTGCATATATCAGGCGATAATACGGAACCCGTTGGTGGACTCATACATAACGGGAGTATCATCCGGCGCAGGATTCGCGGCGATCCTGGCGATAGTTTCCGGTACCGCGTTCGGTTTTGCGCTCGGGTCCTCCTTGGTCGTGCCGATAGCGGCCATAATCGGCGGTCTGCTTGCGCTGACCATGACGATGCTCATCGGAGAGAAGGCCGGCGGCTCTTCTACGAATTATGTGCTGGCGGGTGTGGTCGTAGGATTCATGTTCGCGGCGATGCAGACGCTGGTACTGGCATTCTCCGGTGATAAATTACGCAATGCGGTGTTCTGGCTTTACGGATCGTTTGCGAATCTTGATTGGAGCATGGTCGGTCTCGTTGTGATCCCTGTGCTTGCGATGTCATTTCTAACGTTATTATGGGCGAAGGAATTGAACCTGGTGCTGCTGGGGGAGGATCAGGCGAGGCAGGCAGGTCTCAATGTGAAGAAATTTAACAGGAGCATGATGATCTTCGCATCCATCATCACCGCGATATGCGTTGCATTCGTCGGCATAATAGGATTCGTGGGCCTCGTCGTACCGCATATATGCCGCATGATACTGGGCGGCGACCACAGACTGGTGCTTCCTGCGTCGATAGCGATAGGAGGGTTCATGATGCTCGTCGCCGATATGATCGCGCGTATGGCGATAACTCAATCAGAGTTGCCGGTGGGCGCGATAACGGCATTGATCGGCGTACCGCTCTTTGCGTTCCTATTGATGAAGAAAGGGAGGATGTACGATGGCTGACGTCCCTCTTCTTGAGCTCAGAGGTCTTAGCAAGACGTACGATAACGGATTGCATGCGGTGAAGGACGTATCATATTCGATAGGGCAGGGGTTGCTGGTCGGCCTCATAGGGCCGAACGGGTGCGGCAAGAGCACAATGATGAGGTGCATTAACAGACTCCACTCAATAACATCAGGGGAAGTATTGATAGACGGCGAAAGTGTTACAAAAAGTACCCATTCAGAACTTGCAAAAAAGGTCGCCAATGTTCCCGCGGAACTCAGGACAAGTTTTGGTCTTACTGTTTTGGACACAGTGATGATGGGCCGTTACCCTCATATGAACACACTTTGGTGGGAGACCAAAGAGGATGAAGACCTGGTGGAGGACGCACTGAGGAAGTTCGGCGTCGAACAATTCGCCGATAGGCAGCTGCATACGCTTTCGTCAGGTGAAAGGCAAAGAGTGCTTATCGCGAAAGCGTACGTCCAGGAACCAAGGCTGATGCTTGTCGACGAACCGACGTCGCATCTTGACATGAGATACAAACTGGAAGTAATGGAATATCTTCAGTACATGGTCAAAAAGGACATGTCAATATTGGTCGCGGAGCACGACATATCACTGATGGCGAGATACTGCGATCTGTGCATAATAATGAAGAAAGGAGAGATCGTGACCATCGGTGATCCGAAGGAAGTGATAACTTCGAAACTCATCGAAGAGGTCTATGAAGTGAATGCATCTGTCGGTTTTGACGAGAGCGGTGAACTCTACGTTCTTCCGAAAAGATACAGACCTAAGCACTGATGAGGCGTTGGATGCATGGATGGATGTAATAACCAAGTTTAAGTTCATAGAAACAATGGGGTAAAAAGATGAATGTTACCGATCTGATAAGGAAGGACCTTCTGAAGATTTCCGACACGGTACACGGAGGACAGGCGTGGAAGCTTGAAGGAGTTGAAGATTTCAGCCACAACCTGAATCCGTTCGGGCCGCCCGGATGCATAGCCGAACTTGTGAATGATGCTGTTTCCGGAGTGTATCATTATCCTGATGACAATTCGGCGGAGCTGAAGGAAATTATCGCGGAACATTTTAAGGTCCATTCAAAAAATGTCATCGTAGGTGCCGGTTCTTCCGATATAATAAGAATGTTCCCCAATACATTCCTCGAGAAAGGCGACAAGGCATTGATATTACGGCCCTCGTTCGCTGAGTACGCACACCAATGCAAGGTCGCAGGGGCAACGGTGAAGGACCTGTTACTGAAAGAGGAGAACGATCTGCGCATTGATGCCGATGAACTTCTGAGAAATACGGACGGCGTGAAAGCGGTCTACATATGCAATCCGAACAACCCTACGGGAAGGATAGAGCCGAAGGATAAGATACTGAAAATAGTGAAGGAATGCCGGGACCGCAACATACTTGTTTTCCTCGATGAGACATTGTTGGAACTGGCACCGTCACACAGCAAGGTAAGCTGTGCCAGTGATGTGAACGTATATGATAATCTCGTGGTCATCGGGTCATTGACAAAATCATTTGCGATACCCGGGATAAGGATAGGATTCGGTTTTGCGTCCGAAGATCTGATCAGAGCGATGGACAAGGTCAGGATGACATGGAACGTCGGCCACATAGAACAGCGCGTGGCGGCATCGCTGATACGCGATCACATGAATTACGTGAAAGATGCGGCGGACATAATGCACAGCGAGGCCGAGCACATGTATCAAAGACTCAACGAGATCGGTTTCAAAGTTAACAGGACGGATTCATTCTTCTTCTTCGAATCGCTGAAAAAGATAGGGATGACCGTTCCCGAATTCAAAGAAAGGATGTTATCGGAAAAAATAATGATAAGGGACTGCGGATCCTTCGGGCCGGAGTTCAGGGACCATATAAGATTCTGCGTCAAGGACAGGGAACGCAACGATGCATTCATAGATGCGGTCAAAAAGACCATTGACGGAAGGTAAGGCGACATGGACCTTTGGATCACTGCCATACTCATCGTGATGCTGGCGCTGCTGATAGATGCGGTCATCGGTGATGTTCCCAACGCGATACATCCGTTAAGATGGATGGGCAACATTCTTAACAGATTGGACAAGAGCATAAAGAGAAAAGGCCGCAAAGGCACTATATTCAAAGGATTCATGTCCTATCTGTTCGTTCTTTTCATATTCGCTTTCATTACGTTGACGATATTGGCGCTGATACACACAAAGATCGGCGGCGATCCGATAGACGCAGGCATTTTGGGAACAACGAACCTCGGCGAGATAATTTGGATCATAGTATGCGCCTTCATATTCAAGCTTACATTCGCAGTGATATCATTCAGAAGACATTGCAAACCGATACAAAGGGATCTGAAGAACGGTGATCTCGAGAGTGCCGCCGCAAGGGTGCAGATGATAGTAAGCCGTAACACGAAAGGGATGGACGCCCCGCACATAGCGTCATCATGCACCGAAACAATTTCTGAGAATTATGCGGATAGTGTATGTTCACCGACATTCTATTTCGGTCTGTTCGGGATATTCGGGGCATGGATGTTCCGTTGTACGAACTTAATGGATGCGATGTGGGGATATCTTAACGAAAAGTACGGCGATCTGGGGTATTTTCCGGCCAAGTTCGATGATGTGCTTGGATACGTCACATCCAGGATATCGATAGTGTTCATAGCGATGGCGTCCGTCTTCGTAGGAGGAAGCCCGCGCAAGGCCATTTCTACAGCTAGAGAGCAGCACACCATGACCCCAAGTCCGAACAGCGGATGGCCGATGACGGCAGCCGCCGGCGCGCTGGGTTTCAGCATGGAGAAAAAGGATGTATACGTGATGGGACACGGGGAATTACCGACGATCAAAGATATTTCCAGATGTTACAAGATGGTGGAGATCGCGGCCTTTCTGTTCTTCCTGCTGGTCACCGTCCCGTTATTCGTTCTCATAGGCGTACACATACAGATATGGATGGAAGATGCTATAATCAGATTGTTCGAGGCGATATTTTGAAAGTTGTTGATGTAAAGGTCGTAAGGTCGAAGGGGCACGCGGTCGCAGTGATAAAACTGAAGGAAAATATGGAGATTTACACATCACCGGGTGTGCTGAACATCGGACACATCATTTCCGACACGCTGATGATAATGGAGGTCCCCAAGAGATATGACCGTATAGACCCGCTGGACCACATAGAGGAGATAAGAAAGGATCTCGGGCTTCCGGATAATACGGTCGGTTTTATGACCGCTGCCGAAATAGAATATGTCACCGTATTCAAAGAAACAGAATTCGAAGGCTTCTACACATCTGGAGAGGGGCCGCCGGGACTAGGCAACAGGGTCATAGCCGGTGACGTGAACAATGATATGGAAGAACGTCTCATCAGGTCCGCTGAAAAAGAGAAGAGGATAAGATCAAGGCCGCCCGGAACGATAAACATCATAGCGATATCTCCTGTACCGTTAACAGAAACGGCCAAGCTGAACGCGTTCATTGCGGTCACGGAAGCAAAGACAG
>JAIRJQ010000067.1 GCA_031260545.1 Methanomassiliicoccaceae archaeon
CGGAATCAAGAATATCATTCCGATCAATGCAAAGATCCATCCGATGCCTTTGCCAAAAAAGATACAAATGCAGCCCGCAGAGATAAAGGCAGAACACATAACAATGAATGCCGTCAGCATACCATAATAGAATTTCCCTCTTGCAGTACGAAATGTGATATTTCCGTCGGCACCCGTATGCATAATGCAACGCACGCACACAAATCATTTCAAGATTTCGGATCCATTCGTAATGTTAACTTTCGTTAGCCAGATGGAATTGATCACGACTCCCAGATCCGAATAGAGATCGGCTGATCTCTGCGACCTATGCCCGCCGATCCTTGCCGTGTTCAGTAATCGGATCAAAGCTCCTCTTTGAGAAGAAAATCCGCCAGATGGATACTGGCGACACCGTTCCGGTTCTCAGACCAATGTCTTTCCGCTGTGACCACATATTTCGGGTGATGGTCCTTTATACCTTCCAGCGGACAGAACTCCCTTTCTATCGTATCGTCATTCCTTAGTTCGGTACAGACCTGAACATATACTATGCTGCCGTCTATTTTCGTTGCAACGAAATCAACTTCCTTTTCGCCGGCCTTGCCCACGTAAACGTTATATCCGCGCCCGATGAGGTCGTTGTGAACTATATTCTCCAAGATCCCCGGTCTGTTCGTAAATCTCATTCCCCGTACGGCATACTGAAGCGAATGGTCCGCCAGATAGAATTTGTCATTGCCCTCCAGCAGCCTTCCTCCTTTGATGTCATATCTCTCCGTCCTTCGTATTATGAAAGCACTCACCAGATGGCCGACGTAGCTGCTCACGGTCTCGTAATCAACTTTATTCCCGGTGCTCTTCAGGTGATCCGTGATCCTCTTGATCGACAGAAAGCTTCCTACACTATCGTAAACGAATGCTATGATCTTATTCAGAAGAGGGGAGTTTTTAACTTTGTATCTTTCGACGACGTCCCTGAGGACGGCCGATGATTGTATATCGCTGACCACCTGTCTGGCCTGCTCATCGGTGAATTCCGTGACCGACAGCAGAGGGAACCCTCCGATCGCAATGTATCTCTCCAGCATTTCATATCTGTCCGTACCGTCCTTTGCAACCCCCGATCTCTTTCTGAAATCGATGAATTCTCTGAAAGACAGCGTACCTGTTTCGAATGCAACATATCTGCCGGCGAGGAACGTTGCCATCTCGCCCGACAGCAGCTTTGAATTTGACCCGGTGACATAGATGTCGGCATTCTTAAGTCTCAGTGAGTTCACGCTCTTCTCCCATCCTGTGACATCCTGAACTTCATCAAGGAATACGTAATATTTTTCGTCATTTATCATCAGCCCTTTGAGATGTTCATTCAATTCCGTGTATGAGGTCAGATGATCGAGCTCGGAGTCCTCGAAATTGAGGTAAATGATGTGTTCTGCATCGGTCCATAATAATGCATCCCGAACCAGCAGTTTCATGATCATCGATTTGCCGCATCGTCTGATGCCGGTAATGATCTTGATAGGCTCCTTGTCAAAATAGCCCTTGATCCTGTCGGTGTAAACCGTTCTCTCTATAAGTTCTTCCATGATTCTCTTTGTCTAGATACGTATATGACTATATTATGGTTATTAATTGTTCACGGGTTACCCTTAAATGAAATCTATTTTTACCCATTTACACAATGGTTACCCGTGAACAAATCCGATTATTACCCATTCACACAAGGGTTACCCGTTAACAAATCACAATCAGACAGGATAAGTGAGAGTAAAAAAGGTCTTGACATCTTCAGACGTCCGGTGAAGACATCCCTGTGCTAACCTCTAGTAATGGAAGAATGCTCCTGACCCCCAGATTACCGGGTCGTTATCTGGTCTTTTCCGGTTCACATCGTGCTCATTTCACCGTCATTTCACCGTCATTTCACATTCAAACGGTAAAATTGGCGACCTGTCTCCATAAATCTAAAATAATATCTTCCAAGATCCGCCTCTTTCTGGACCTATTCTTTTTATTATTCCTTTTTTACTGAGCGACCTTGCTACTCTCATGACCACTATCCACCTGCCGGCCTTGTCCGAACCGACACGTTCTATGAGATTGTTCTCCTTCAGCTTTTTCAATCCGCGTTCGATTGTCCTAGGATCCACACCTATGCGGGCAGAGGGGTCCGTGGCGGTCAGGTCGCCATTCTTTTCGAGGATCTTGACGATCCGTTTTTCGGTATCAGTCAATTTTACACCGACATTTACACCGACATTTTCCTTGTCGTTAACTGTCTCGTTCTGAAGTCTCAGGGTCATGAACGTACGGTCAGGGTTGAAATGTTCCGTGAGCTCCGGTTTGGGAAGGCTTTGTTCTTTCCATATCTTTTCGATGTTGGCAAGACCGCTACCCGCTCTTTCCCCTATACAGACAAGTGCGAATATCTTCATCACTATCGCATTTCTGGGGTCGGACACCCCTTCAGATATCGCCTCCTTGACCGATATGCGTAATGTCGGGTCTGATAGAGTAGATGGATTCAATAGTTGGAAGAACAAAAGCCTTCAAGAACAATCCGGAATTCATAAAAATGGCGATCAGTCATCTGTTGGTATTATTATCGAACAGAGATGCGATATCTCTGAATGCAAAGAAGTTCCTGACCATCGCGGACCCAAAGAGTGTCGATGAAGACCTTAATAGACTACGTAAGAAAATTTTATAATGTCTCTCTTTTGGCCAGACATCTCCCGTAGTCAATTGTAGGCTTTTGTAGCCACGTCGTAGGGCATATATAGGCATTTATAGGTTCAATATAGTACAATTGTAGTGGCGTTATAGTAGCGTTATTGTGGCGTTACAGTGTCAAATATCATTCAACACGGTGACAAAGACTCTTTTTTTAGGTGGAAAACTTCCACGAACCGCCTTTATTCGGACCTACCCGCACTATGATGCCTTTTTCGTTAAGTGATCCGAGGACCCTCATCGAGTCAAAGTCCGAAAACACATATGTGAATGACCAGTAGAAGTGCGATTCCATGTTCCATGAATCCGGCGCCTTCGATAAAATTTATTTAAACCTCGTTAAAGCATCATTTATCGTATCATTTATCGTATCATTTACAAGACATGCAAGATTCCTTCCCAGTGTCATATGGGTGTCATATGGGTGTCATATGGGTGTCATTTATCAAACAAGCAACTTCCAATAGCCGCCCTGGCTCGGACCGGATCTTATTATGATGCCCTTCTTAGTAAGCGACCTTAGCGCCCTCTTGACTGTGCTTTCACTTACCTTAAGGTGCTCCATGATCTCGCTGACCGTTATGCCCGCATTCTCATTGATGAGCTCGCATATCTTTGCTTCATTGGCGGTTAGACCTTCCGGAAGTCTCAGCGGAACAGCAACATCTTTTTTCTCAGGAAGTCTGAATACGATCTCGATGCGCCCATCCTCCAGATTATATTCAGGTTCCGGAATGTTCATCGCCCTGCATTCCTCACGCATCATCCTGATGCCGGAGCCAAATCTCTCTATGTATCCCATAGCGAAGAATGCTTTCGCGATCGCCGGGTTCGTCAATACGGAATCATGCTGCCCAAACAGTTTTTCAGCGGTCCAACCATCCGGAAGTCTTCCGGGATTGGATATCTCGATGCGGCTCGGATACACCTTGACATATGTCTGCCTGACACCTGAATAATCACGATGGCAGATACTGTTAAGGATGGCTTCACGCAACGCTTTCTCGGGATAGGGGTACTTCGGAACCCTCATCAGTCCGACGAACTCGTCCACTCCTTTGATGTACTTGTTAAGGAGCTTGTCCATGACGCGATCGGGCTGCATGACGATCGGACAATCGATTTCGTCAAGTCTGAGAAGAATATCATTATCATTGAATTCGCCGATGCTGACGCTCGCCGAGGTATAGATCATTGCCGGCTGCTCCAGAAAGAGTATCGCTGCCGAGTTGCGCAGCATATCTCCGTGCATCATCTCATAGTTCCTGAGTATGGACTCATTATTACTGTCCGCGACAATCGAACTCATACGCTTCGATGCCAATCCTTTTTTCACAAAGAACTTTATAGCATCCTGTGAAAGTCTTTCCAACTTGACTCTGTCTGTGGGTAGATCGGTCCATGTCATATTCATGTTGGAAAGGATCCATGATCGTAACTCTTCACCCGTCACCTTCTGCGTTGTACTCCCCACTCTTTTGTAAAATATGCCGTCAAGGTCAATGTAACGATTGCCCTTTTCCACAGTTATCCTGATGCATGTTTTGCCGTCTTCGATGGCCTCTTTAACGGATGTTCTTACGTCGAGTTTGTTCCTTATGTCATCAGGAATAAGTTTCATGACATAATGAGGATCCTTCACACCGATAACTGTGCCGTTATCTCTGATCCCGATGATAAGCACGCCGCCTTCGGTATTCGCGAAGGCGCATACGGTCTTGAGCCAGTCAGAGCTCCAGGATTCTTTCCGTTCCATGTTCTGTGTTTCCATCGGTGCACCCGAACTCTGAAATGTTCTGCTTGTTAAAATATATTGTCGAATTTGACGAGGGCCATATTATCAGAGAGCGTTATTATGTATGCGACAGAACCATTCTTATCAAAAGAAGAGGGAGCCGGACTATGACAAAGCAGGATATGTACAATGAATTTGTGCGCATTGCCAATGAGGTTTACACAGCATCACATGCAAATGAGAACGATTTGCAAGATCTGCAACATCGCCCGCATTTATTTGTGTTCAGTTGTGTCATGGACAGCCAAATAAAATACGAAAAGGCATTGGCCATCCCGCGTATCATCGCAGAAGACTTAGGTGATGATTCGTTCAAGGTCTTTGCCGAACAGCCGTTAGAGTATTATTCAAATATATTTCGAA
>JAIRJQ010000098.1 GCA_031260545.1 Methanomassiliicoccaceae archaeon
AGGTTCACACCGTTGTCCTGAAGGTCCCCTGAAAGCATCACTATCTCGTCTGCGGACTTCCTGTATCTTTCGATACCGTTGCTTTTGCGGTAATAACAAAATGAACAGTTGTTCCTGCAGAACGTGGAAAAATAAACGAAACCGTATGTGTATATCGTATTACCGAAACTCTTCTTTTTGACGTTATACGCTGTCTCCAGAAGATCACTCAGTGAGTCTGGGTCATTTATCAAAAGAAGTTTTTCTATTTCCTCTTTGCTTAATCCTTTGCATTCCGACGCCTTCTCTAAGATCGAATCATACATTGTATCAGCTCAGTCGATCTTTGTTCCGTTGAGATAGACGAGACTTTTACCCATCTTCTTTATGTTGCTCTTCCCGGACATCTGCATCAGTAAACGTTCGACGCCGAACCCGGCGCCGCACCATGGTTCGTGGATATCGTGCGCCTCATCCAATATATGAGGTCCTACTGCGCCTGATGCCGTTTCCGTTCCGTTCACTTCAACGTCCAGTGTCGTCTTGTAAACTTCAGAACATTCCTCTGTCATTTTATATTCCAGCTGAGTGACGTCCATGACCTTGGATATCAGTTCTTTCAGCCTCTCCGTTGGATCTCCCTCAGGTCCGAGCTCCACTAGATTCAGCATTGTGAACTCTTCCAAGTGATTATTGCTTCTCGATTCTTTTCTGAAACATGATCCTATCTCAAATATCCTTACGGGACCCGATGTCCTGTCCCTGAGTTTGCGCATCACAAAATAGAGGTTAGGGGCAAGCATAGGCCGCAGACATCTCTTTTCATCGATCATGAACACCTGTCTGTACAGCTGGGAATCTTTCGTTATCGTCATTTTTTCAAGAGCGTTCTTTGAAATTATCAGAGGGGTCTTGACCTCAATGAATCCGTTCTTTGTTAAAAGATCCGCAAGGTCCGCTTCAAGTCTTGACAGCGAGTGCCTTTTCGGTTCTGATATTAACTCGTATATCTGTTTATCATTTTTTGATGTTAGATCATTGAATACGGTCACGAACGCCTTTTCCCTTTCTTCGGGTGTTTCAAAATCAGAATCATAATTGTCCTCCCCTAATTCTCTGAGGCGCTGAATCTGCGATTCGGTGAATTTCATTGGATTTCCGTCCTGACATAAAGCGAGAGACCGGGGAATCGAACCCCGCTAGCGCGGCTGTAGAGGCCTACCGATCCCAGATCGTCCCCCAATGTCGACCTACCTTATTTCGACTATAAAATATATAATGGTTTTCTTTTTTCTTTCAGACTTTAGAAAGAAGTACTAAAAGGTTTCTGTTTTTTTATCTTAATGACGCTTATTTTTTCTTCAGCGGTACTTCATTTCCAGACCGAGTTCTTTGAGAATGTGGGTCGTGTTCTCATATACGCCTAAGTACTCATTGGACGGCGTTATCGTCTTCAGATCGTAACAGTCCTGGAATCTTTTCCCCTTGGGAGGGTGATGGAATTCCGCTTCGTAGCTTCCTATCAGACGGTCCAGGATCTCATTGACCACGGATGTATTCATACCTGCCGTTGCGATCGCCGCTTCGCCCATTATCCTTGCTTCCATCGGTGTGGACTTATCCCTTGCGACACCTTTCGATGCTGCCGACCCTGAGATGAGCTCGCGGCCTGATGCTGTGTCTGCGATCGCCTGTGCCGCTGTCTCGAGCAGACACATCTCTGTGCACGGGCCCGCCGTCGGATAATACTGATTGGATAGCAAAAGATCGGTATTGCGGTCTAACGCGGCGCCGACGTGCGACGATATCTGCAGTGTCTCGCGTGCAGTGGTGATGCCCCATCTTATGTGTATCGGACCGTCCAGATGTATGTGCGATCCGAACATGACGAATGATGCTAACGTTGTTGCTACATCGCATATCGCAGTTTCTTCAACTCCGCCGCAGTATCCTCCGAATATGGGCATCTGCTCCATCAGTATCGTATCGCCGTTGACGGCCCAACCCGCCAACATGTTCAGTCCGGTCATGTCCATTTTCATCTCGTTCAGCTGCGAGCATTCATGCATGTCCGTCTTCTCCAGACCGGACTGGAAGCTTGATGTGAGACGTCCGGAAGCGGACAGCGGGGTATTCGGTCCCTATATGGCCATCCCGGGACGTTCCGCTCTGACCATCCCTTCTCTCACCGCTCTTATCTCCGCAAGCGTCGCTTTTATCTCCCACGGCGTATTTGCGGTCGGGGCGTGACCGTCCACTGTTGACATCACACCGCTTACCAATGTATCAACGACCGCTTCCTGCGCATAACCCTGCATTAACGTAACGAAAATATCCTCTGATATCGGTGCTCCGGTCGGTCCGCCCTGTATGATCGGTTTTTCAGGGGCGTTCCCGCGGCGGCGTTCGCACACCACCTCATCCTTTCCGCGCCCCAGCCTCAGTTTCTTCGGAGCTTTCTTGATCCCCTCGAATACTTCGTCCTCTGTCACATACATCACCCTTCCCAGGTCAGGATTGAAAAATCCCGTTGTGACGAGCATCTCGACACCGGCTTGGAACAGCCGGTCCATCTCATCCTTGTCCTCGGGAATTATCTTCCTTCCGAATTCAAGATTGTATTTGTTTTTGATGAGCGCAGCGTTGTTCGGGACCGTAACGTAGTCCCATGTGTCCTCTCGCGTTTTCTTACCGCTGAGGAACCGGTCGTATGTTTCAAATACAGATACGGGTTTGGACGCAACCATTATATCACAACTAACCGCACCCGTTTATACGGGTACACGGTGCTCGATTGCAGTGTGCCATATTTAATTATACTGGATATCTTTAAATATTACATTAGTATATAAAATAAACTAAAAATAATCATATTTATTTCTATCTGAAAATGCCCCATTTAGATGGATAGCCCCTCCGAGCCGATATTTTTATTAAAAAGCTTATATACAGGTCAATGTTATGCGCTCGCTACGTAGTGTTAAGCTACGCGGAGATGTGCCCTGAAAGGTGAATCCGATAAGGTGGTCTGAATGACAGAGAAGAAAGAAGAAGGTCCCGCGAACATACGCGGCAAGAGCATGTACCGGTATATTGCCGATGCATGGAAGAATCCTAACAAAAGTTATTTGAAAGAACTCAACAAAGAAAGGCGTTACCAGTGGAGAAGGGAAGAGAACTTCTGCCGCGTTGAGAGACCTACAAGACTTGACAGAGCGAGAAGCCTCGGATACAAAGCGAAACAGGGTTACGTCATCGTCCGCGGAAGGGTCAGAAAAGGTACGTTCAATAAGAGAACAATAAAAGGCGGAAGGAGAGCGAAGAGAAAGGGTATCACGAAGATCACCGTCGGCAAGAGCTTACAGAGGCTTGCTGAGGAAAGAACACAGAAGAGATACCCCAACCTTGAGGTCCTGAACTCCTATTGGGTAGGAATGGACGGACAGTACGAATGGTACGAGGTAATTCTCGTTGATCCGCATCACTCCGTGATAAAAGCTGACCCGAAGATCAACTGGATCTGCGACCCGACACAGAAAGGACGTGTCTACCGCGGTAAGACGTCCGCAGGTCAGAGAGGACGCGGGCTGCACAAGAAGGGCAAGGGCACAGAGAAGATCCGGCCTTCAATAAACGCAAAGGGCGGAAGAGGGAAGTAATTCCCTCTCCTGTAAACCTCTTATTTTTCCTTTAATTAGGTCTTCTTTCATTTTGAATAATATACAATTATTGATGACTCCGATCAATGCCTGGTTTATCATCATTCCGGCGTGTCCGTTACGGTCTGGCCGCAAAATATCTTTCCGCCAAAGGGGGCAAAGCCCGTGTTATTATTTCACAATAGATAACTATATAAAGTATAGCTACTTCCCACAATTTAGTGATTCCTATGGGGAAGTTCATAATAAAGAAAACAAACACAGGCTTCATCTTTTATTTGAAGGCCAACAACACGCAGACCGTTTGCACGTCACAGGTGTACGCTTCGTTGACTGGGTGCAAAGTGGGGATCGAAAGTCTGAGAAAGAACTGTGATTCTGGTACAGAAGATCAGACGTTACAGAAGTTCGAACCCCTGAAAAATCCGAAGTGGGAGATATACGTTGATAAAGCTGGCGAATACAGATTCCGTCTGAAAGCTTCGAACGGCGAGAACCTGATCGCGTCACAGGGATACACGACGAAGACCGCATGCAAGAACGGCATTTCAAGCATAGCGAATAACGCCCCGGAGGCGGACGTCGAGAAAGAAGAGGACGTGAAGAAGGACGCTAAGGAAGAATCGAAAGATATCAAAAAGGACACGAAGAAAGTGGCCAAAAAATGAGGCGCATAGCCTCCCTTCTTTAAATTCCTTAAACCGATGAGCGTTTTCGCTCATACTTTTTGTTTTTTGTTAAAATGCTAACTGAAGTTATGCGATATCGTGTCACTTCCGGTCAAAGAAAATAACAATTCTCTGACCTGCGGCGCGTCCTGCTGTTCCTGCTCATCCTGTAAGTAATGATCGATCGTGTTTGTGTAAAGGTCATGGAACGGTCGCATTGAAAACATTGATCAGTGAAGGTGCGCAAATGGCCTCTGTTCCTCCGGAGTACTGAATGCTTCGAAACGCGGATCCTGTGAACAATTGTAACATAATTCAAAATACGTAAATGTTTAAATCATTGAATTCAATGTATTAACGGGGATTGTATGGGAAAGTTCATCATTAAGAAAACAAACACCGGTTTTATATTCTATCTGAAGGCCAACAACACGCAGACCGTTTGCACATCTCAAGTGTACTCGTCACTCTCCGGATGCAAAGCAGGGATAGAGAGTTTGAGGAAAAATTGTAATGCCGACACAGAGGATCAGACGTTACAGAAATTAGAACCCCTGAAGAATCCGAAGTGGGAAATATATGCGGACAAAGCGGATGAATTCAGATTCCGCCTGAAAGCGTCGAACGGCGAGAACATAATCGGATCACAAGGATACACGACGAAGACCGCATGCAAGAACGGGATCGCAAGCATTGCGAAGAACGCTCCTGACGCGGAGGTCGAGAGGGAAGAGGAAGAGAAGAAAGAAGAGAAAAAGGAAGAGCCCAAGAAAGAGGTCAAAAAAGCGGAACCCAAGAAGGAGACCAAACCTGCGCCCAAGGCTGCGCCTAAGAAGGACGAAAAAAAGGAAGCTCCGAAAAAGGTTACCAAAAAATGAGGCGCATACGCCTCGGTTCTTTTAATTTGTGCTGTTTCATTCAATATCGATCGCGTTCATCTGTCACAGTTCAGACCGTATAGTTTTCAGCATGTCTGATACTTCCTGGTCGCTCATACCCATCGTAGGAAAATATACTGGCACATCGTACTTCGTAACGTCTATGTTGTTCAGATCATCAAGCGACGCCCCTGAGACAATTCCGAGTATCTCCTTCCTGTGACGTCCGTTGTCATTTTCTTCGGCGACCTTCAGTGACGGGTCGAACTCTTTCAGCAAACTGATGTCGTGAGTTCCGTGAACGATCGCTTTGCATCCTCTCTTCATCATTAACCATGCCGACAGCAGACCCCTTTCATCGTTCACCTCCGCCATCACCCTCCCTTGGCTTCCTAACGGGAGACCTGCGTGCGCTTTTATGTACGAACCGAATATGTATGATCTGTTGTTCCTTACCTCTATGTAAAAGGTGACATCCGGATCTGTTAAGTTGACCGTGATGCCGTCGTTCGCGAGGAATATCGAAGAACCCGCCTCTTTCCCCAATTCCATACTTGTGTATGTATGAGTTCCCTCTCTCCTTGCGCGCACCGCGAAGCTCTGCCCTTTCTTTATCCTCGTCGCAGAGTATCTTGCTGCTGCATCACATATCTCTTTCATATCGGAACCGTATACTTCTGCAACGGATACTGATGCTATCCCGAACACTTTGCGTAATGAACGCGCCGCAGCGTTCACGTCGCTTGCGCTCACGTACAATCTCGAATTATCCGATGTCACTAACGCTTCCACTTTGTCCCTGATGAGCATGTTCATCATGTTGTCCTTTAACTGCGTCTCAAATCGTTTCCTTATGGGTTTGCTCTTTAATCCTATCTCAGAATATCGGACAAGTATCACTGACACGTTTTCATGTATCGGTAATACGATAATAATCCTTTTCGAACGATACTGTTAATATTTGCATTATGATGGCGAATGCATGGATGCCGTCCTGATGCTCGGTCTCGTTATCCTCTCCGTGATCGCGGGGCTGATAGGTTCGATCTTCGGGCTGGGAGGAGGCATCATCATCGTTCCAGTTCTGACGATATTGTATGATATGGACGCGAAAGCGGCCGCGGCCGTCAGTCTTGTTGCGATAATTGCGATATCGTCGACCACCGCCTCATCGCTTGTGAAGAACAGGGTCGCGAACGTGCGTGTTGGTTTACGTCTTGAGATCGGGGCTGCTGCAGGCGCGATAGCGGGTGCGGTCATCGCTTTATACATGCAGTCTTGGCTTATCGCCATATGTTTCGCTGCAGTTCTGATATACAGCGCGGTCTACATGATCCTGAGGCCGGAACGCATCATTGCGAATGATCCTTCGGATAAAGAGAACGATTATGTGTATCATGATACGAGAACAGGAGATGATATCGGATACAGCGTTCGTAACTTGAGGACGGGTACCGTCGGATTCGTTGCAGCCGGCATAACAAGCGCGCTGAGCGGTGTCGGCGGAGGGACGATAAAGATCCCGATAATGAATGTGCATATGCACATGCCTGTGAAGGCCGCGACCGCGACCAGCAGTTTCGTCATCGGCATAACTGCGTTAAGCGGCGCGGCCGTTTATCTGCTGAACGGTGTTCTCGACGAGCACATACAAACCGCTGCGGCCGTAGTGATCGGAGCGATCGCCGGTTCGCTTATCGGATTGAGGATATTGCCGAAGATCAACGCATCGTCCATGCGCCGTTATTTCTCGATACTGCTTCTCTTCCTTGCATCCGTTATGATATTGAATGCGGGAGGTTTCCTGTGAACCTTGAGAAGAATGTGTCTGCGGCACTGAGATACGGTGCGGCCGCCGGTATCGTCATTGTTGCCGTCGGTCTGTTCACGGACATTATGATCGCATCGGACATCGGTGAAAAGGTCATGATCGCCGGAATAGCGGCGATCGTGCTCACACCGTTGGCCGGGATGGCCGCGGCGATGGTAACTCTGTCTGTGAACAAAGAAAGATCATACGCATTATCAGCGCTGGCACTGATCGCGATCACCGCCGCAGGGATGATAATAACATTCTGGCTCGTATGATCGCGGGACATGTTTTTAACCATTGATATGTTATTGAAATGCATGGACAACGATCACAGAGCGCAGAACATCTTATTCATTATGATGTTAGCTTTGATCGCAATGATGTTCTCCGTTATGTTCATGATGGGCGATGAACTCCGCGATCGCAGCGGCATCCCTCTCTTTGCAGCCCTGGTCTTAATTTTGTCCTCTTTTGTTTCCATCTTTTTTCACATATTCGTTCACGAGTTCGGGCATGCGCTCTTCGGAAAACTGTCCGGATATACTTTGTTCGGAATTTCGGTGGCCGGCGTGTGGATATTCAGAACAGAGACGGGAAGGAAGGTCAGATTCTTTCCGATCAAGGGGGCGGGCGGAGCTACACTATCTGTTCCGAGCGGCGGATACAAAGATGATACGCCTTATGCGATGATGATCATGGGCGGAATAACAATGAACATACTGGCGACCGCAGCCTTCGTTGCTATTGCCGTTGTTAATGTGTCCCCGATCGTCACCTTTTTTGCCTGGATAGCCGCTATTTTCGGGGTCTATTTTGCTGTCAGCAATCTGATCCCCATGAGAGCAGGGTTCGCGGTCAATGACGGAGCGCTTCTGCGTCTTTTCAGGAAGGACGCGGCAACGAAGCATTGTATGCATTTCATGCAGATGGATTCGTTCGCGCTGATAAGCGGTGTAGAGAACAGAACGCCGGTGCCCGCTGACCTTCCTTACGGCAACCCGATAGCGGACATCATCCGTATCACTTTGGCCGACCGGCATATCGCGCAGAACAGGTCGGACGAGGCTGAACTGATCCTAAAGGAACTTACGGATAACATCGGTAACGGGATCAGCAGGAACTTAGCGAACATGCGCCTTCTGTTCATATATACAATGAACGGCGCCGACAAAGGAAAGATCGATGCCGTCTACGATGAGAAGATGAAGAAGTTCGTGACATCGTTCAGTCATATGGACCTTTGTGCCATACTTTTTCTTATTGCATATGAAAAGAGATTCAGTACCGGCAACATTAAGACGAACGGCCTGGTGAAGAGATTCAACAAGATCGTAAAGAAGGTCAAGATAGACACGTCATACGAGAGAAGCATCATGATGTCACTTCTTTCGGACGCTCCGGAGCAGCGTTCTGATATGAACGAGGATAAATGATCGTATCACGTTAGTTAAGGAAAGATGAGGGGCATGGTCAGAACAAAGAACGAGATCACCAGCGATATCGTAAAGAGATACGGATCGGAGGCGGGAGCGGACATTGTGGGAATAGCATCCTCTGCCAGTTTTGATTCAGCGCCGGACGGTTTCCGGCCTTCCGATCATTTTGAAGGCTGCCTTTCGGTGATAATACTCGGAGTTACGTTCCCTGAAGAGGCACTGACGGATGATACTGCGGAATATATTGACATACGCAACGCGGTGAATGTAAAAGTGAACGCAGCGGCAAAGGATGTTGCGAAACAGATAAAGAATGACGGATACAAAGCAAAAGAGATAGGCGGCATGGGAGGCAAGTACATAGACGGCATGACGCGCGGCCCGATATCGTTAAAGCACGCAGCGGAACAGGCCGGCCTCGGCACCATCGGTAAAAATTGTTTGCTTACGAATTCGGAATACGGCAACCTTCTGTGGTTCAGCGCAGTCCTTACCGATGCATCGCTTGCTCCGGATGAGAAGGTACGATACAATATATGCTATGACTGCGACATTTGTGTAAAAGCTTGCCCGGTCGGAGCGTTGAATGATATTAACGCATTCAGAAAAAAAGAATGCGCCGATCATTATTTTAAAATGGTCGATAAAAAATGGAAGATAAAGTGTTTTTTGTGCCGTAAGATGTGTCCGCACCGTTTCGGCATGAAAGGAAAATGACGGCCCGCACCCGCGGCCCGGGCTACTGGGCCCCGGGTGCGCAGCCTTGTTTTATTTTACTTCCTGATCACTTTGAAGTTAACTTCCGTTCTCCTTTCGTCCACTTCGAAGTACACAGGCATTATGTCCTCCGCGCCGGGCCCTTTCTCGGCGACCTTGGTCGCCGTGTACCTGTACAGGCTGCGTCCTTCCAGTCTCTCGTTCATCACGGTGAACTTTGAGACCCTGTGATCGTCGTCCGCGACCTTGTTTATTTCCAGATATGCGCCCCTCGGCACGAATATGACGTAAACTCCGGCCATGTCCGTTGTTACTTTGCCTCCTTTTCCATCGATCGTGTACTCAACGACCGCATTCTCGATCGCCTGTCCGTTCTCGGAGATGATGCCGGTGACTATCGGCCTCATCCTGCCGAACAGCAGAAGCAGCAGCAACATGAGCAGCGCTGATATCAAGAATGCCAGAATGTTGCCGGGAATGCTTGTCTTCGGCGTGACCGTGGTGCTGGGGCCATTCGGATCCGTAGGGTCTGTGGGACCGGTTGGATCTTTAGGATCTGTGACGCCTTCCGAAACGGTGTACTCCAATTCGTTGGATACCGATCTGTTGTAGATCGTGCTCCCTTCGTACTCTGCGGTGATCTTGTGCGTATCGATCGATAAAGATGACACTGTTAACGTTGCAACACCGTTCTCATCCAATGATGCTTTGCCTATGAATACTAAATTATCATAGAATGATACTTCGCCCGCAGGCATGCCTGTCTTGGCCGATGTCACCGTTGCCGCGAATGTCACGGATCCGCCGTATGCGGGCTCGTCTGATGCGAAAACGATGACCGTTGCCGTATCGATCTTTGAAACGGTGTATTCCAATTCGTTGGATGCCGATCCGTTGTAAGTTGTGTTACCTTCGTACTCTGCAGTGATCTTGTGCGCCCCGAACGATAAAGACGATATTGTCAGCGTTGTAACACCGTTCTCATCCAATGATGCTTTGCCTATGGATACTGAATTATCATAGAATGATACTTCGCCCGCGGGTATGCCTGTCTTGGCCGATGTCACCGTTGCCGCGAAGGTCATGGATCCGCCGTATACTGGATCGCCCGATACAGAAACGATAACTGTCGCCGTATCGATCTTTGAAACGGTGTATTCCAATTCGTTGGATACCGATCCGTTGTAGATCGTGCTCCCTTCGTACTCTGCGGTGATCTTGTGCGTATCGATCGATAAAGATGACACTGTTAACGTTGCAATACCGTTCTCATCCAATGATGCTTCGCCAATGAACACCGAATCGTCGTAGAATGACACTTCACCCGCGGGTATTCCTGTCTTGACCGAGGTCACCGTTGCCGTGAAGGTCACGGATCCGCCGTATACGGGATCGCCTGATGCGGAAACAACTGTCACTGTATCGATCTTTGAAACGGTGTACTCCAATTCGTTGGATACCGATCCGTTGTAATTTGTGTTCCCTTCGTACTCTGCGGTGATCTTGTGTGTATCGATAGACAAAGACGATATTGTCAGCGTTGCAACACCGTTCTCATCCAATGATGCTTTGCCGATGAACACCGAATCGTCGTAGAATGACACTTCCCCCGCGGGTATGCCTGTCTTGACCGATGTCACCGTTGCCGTGAAGGTCACGGATCCGCCGTATACGGGATCGCCTGATGCGGAAACAACTGTCACCGTATCGACCTTCTTCACTGTTATGTAGAGACAAGTGTCATCCTTTGTTGTCACGCCGAGGAACGTGAAATCTATCCTCTTTATGCCTGCGGTACTCATGTCCGTGCTTGATGACGTGTTTGTCATACCGATCTCATCGTACGGAACTGTCTCATCACCGTTCGAATAATCCAATGCTATTTCGGTACCGGTAAGGACTATCGTCTCATTCATCTCATATTCCGTCTTTACCGGATCTTTGGCCACAGAAACATAGACGAGCCAGTTACTCAGGGTCTCCGTTGCTCCGTAGTTCACATCCGTTCCTCTCGGAACTCCGTTCTGATCATATCTCAGGGCGTTCATCACATTCTGTTTCTGCTTTTCCGTAAGATATGTGCTCTGAATGGCAGTTACCGCTGCTGCGGTCCCTGACGCGATACCGTTCGATAATACGGGATGCGAATTCGTCGCAGGATCGAACTTGTTCAATCCGAACATCTGCCTTACCGTCACAGGAACATCATATGAACTGCCCGGTATCTTGCTGCCTTCGACCAGGCTGCTGACGTTGATGAATTTACTGACAATGTCTCTCGGCGCTGTTCCGTCAGCATTGACATTACCGGCGATGATGCTGTTGAAGAGACACCTTTCCGTATAGGCGGTCCATGAATAAAGTCCGCCGCCGATGTTGTTCGTTATCGTAGAATGGAAGATATAGGTCTTCGCCGGGCATGCTACCGCGCCGTCGTCGCTGCTTTCGGTCGTGTTACCGGATATTGTGCTGTTGATGATGAACAAATATCCCGCCGTACTGGCCGCCACTGCACTGCTGTTTGCCGATACGTTATTTGTGAACACGCATCCGGTAACTATCACCATTGCTCCGTCGACACTGGCGAACAGTCCGCCGGCACCGTATTTCGCTTTGTTACCGATGAACGTACAGTTCGTAACGGTTGCGTTGCCTGAGTTCGTGAACGCCCCTCCTCCGCTGGCCTCCGCCGTGTTGTTCGTGAACGTACAGTCTGTCAGGATGATGTCCTTTAGTGCATGCACCCCTCCTCCGCTTCCGCCGACAGGATTAGAGGTAGTGTTGCCTGTGAAGTTGCATGAGACCGCGGTAACGTTGCCGCTGCTGTGGATCCCTCCGCTCACGCTTGCGTTATTTATGTTAAGGCCGTAGAAGTAAACATTGCCAAGGGATCTGTGGTAGAATATCCCTGATCTCCCTTCAGCATCAACGGTCACCTCCGGATCGCCGTTCTTGTCCAGCTTTCCGTAGACCATTATGTTCTTATTGTAATCCATGGCGCCAGTTGTTAATTTTATATCGAAGATGCTTGTGCCCGTCAATGTGTTCGTGTCATCGAAATAAACAACACGCCACGATGCGGCGGAATCGTTCTCGTTCGCCTTTGACATGCAGTACGGCAGCGAATCAATGCCGCTGTCATTACTGTTCTTAACGACAAAACTCACTGCTGTCCAGTTGACCGCGCCGTATAAACATGCGCTGCCGGTACGGGTGTTGCCGGCAGCATCGGTCTCCGAACCGCTGATCACGGACGCGCCGGCAGCGGTGCCGAGCAACGGCATCACATAGTTGAATGTGATGATATTGTTTCCGAATTTACCTGCATAAGTGCCGTTCAGGTCGTTCGTCCCTGTTATCCCCGTGTTAGAATTTGCGGTCATTCCGTCCGCTGTCATCAGGCAGTTCTCTGCCTTTGTAATGCGGCCGAGGGCCACGGATATATTGTATTTTCCCTCATTTTTGGTGAATGTACAGTGAGTGAGCACCGCAGTGACGGATTCCAGGATACCTGAATCGCTGTCAACGGTATTTGCAAAGAATGTTGTATTCTTCGCTGTCACGCACCCTTCCGGCGTATACACGACGCCTGATGAGGAATCATTGTACGCAAAACCGCTGCCCTCGATGAAAATATTGCTTATCACGTTTATATCGTTACCATGTGAATACACGGCACTGCCGCGACTGCCTGCCGCGTTGCCGGTGAATGTGCAGCCGATGATGGAGATCTCACCTCTGCTGTATGAGTTCACGCCTCCTCCTATGTTCGTTGCCTCGTTGCCCGTGAATGTACATCCCGTCAGTATGATATCGGCGGACATGGTGGAAATTCCGCCTCCGCTGCCTCCGCTGATCCCGGTCGCGACGGCCTTGTTGTTCACGAATGTGCAGCCGGTGGCGGATATGGTGCCCTGGTACACATACAACCCTCCGCTGTCGCTTGCGGTGTTGTCAATGAATTTACAGCCTGTAAGGGTCGCGGAGTTGTTGACATATGCTCCTCCCGATGCGGCTGCCGTGTTATTAGTGAATGTGCAGTTGGTCATCACCGCGGTCTCGGCCGCATATACGGCACCGCCGGTCATTGCCTTATTGTTCATGAATGTGCAGCCTGTCAGTGTCATGTTCCCGTCTGCGTACACGGCACCTCCGCGCCACTTGGAGGCGTTCTCTTTGAATATACAGTTTGACGCAGCGACGCTGCCGCCCGCATACACGGCCCCGCCGTTATCGGACGTGCTTCCGTTTACGAACGTAAGTCCGTTCAGCGTCAGTTCGACATCGGCAGCGCTGCTCATCAGCCTGAAGCTGCCTCCGTTCTTGGTTATCGTAACGCCGGCAGTGCCGCCGTCTATTATCAGTTCCTTCGATATCGTTATCTCACTTTCAAGGACGATGGGATTTGCGGACCAGTCGATCTTCGGATCGAATGTTATCAGATCGCCGTCGTTTGCATTCTCTATGACATCGCGGAGCGATCCGGCCCCGCTGTCGTGATATGAGATCACCCTCAGGATGTCTCCCCTTACATACGCTCCCGGCGAGGACAGCTGCCTGTCATCGTCAGTTCCTTCGGTATGATATGTAAAAATTGCGGCTGACATGCATGTTAAAAGAAACATCGCTGTCAGCAAGATAACGGTCTTTTTCTTGAACGTTCTCGTTTTTGACATTTATATCACTAGCTTTGGCCCCTTTTTTTCTTAGAGGCCTACTTAGTTACCCGTTTACCATTAGGTGTATTTAATTATATCTGCTATACCCATAATATCTACTATTATATTGTATATATCAAAAAATAAGGATGTTCTCTGTCTCCCTGCTCTGCGTTAACTTACAATAGTGAACGTATATTTTTTATCTCAGCTGTAATATCATGTGACCTATGGAACCAAATATCGCAGAAGTTGCCGAAAGGATTCATTCATTGAGAGAGACCGAGGGGTACTCGCAGGAAGAGGTCGCGAAAGCAATGGGAATATCCCTTAAAGAATACATAGAGATCGAATCGGGAAAGAAGGATTTTTCGCTGTCGCTTCTTTATAAATGCGCTAAGAAAATGGGTGTGGACTCCTTGGAATTGCTCAGCGGAGATACCCCGAAACTCACCGGATACGCATTGGACCGCAAAGGAGATGTCATTCCGAGCGAGGAGCATGATGGTTTCGTATACAAACATTTAGCATCGAACTTCAAACGGAAAACTGTCGTACCTTTACTGGTGACCGCGCCATATGTCAAAGATCAAAAGGACGTCATGCCTGCATCCACGCACGAGGGACAGGAATTTGACTATATCCTGGAAGGAAGGCTTGAACTGAGATACGGAAAGCACACCGAGATCCTGAACCCGGGAGACTCCGTTTTCTATGATTCGGGGAGAGAACATTGTCTCACGGCACCCGATGAAGGCGGATGCAAGTTCATTGCTATCGTGATAAAGAAAGAGAAGGCGTGTGACCATGAGGAACATTAATTTACGGTACATAGACGAGGAATTTG
>JAIRJQ010000110.1 GCA_031260545.1 Methanomassiliicoccaceae archaeon
GAATTGGGGTTCAGCAAATGCGGCATGATCAGCGTCGATGCGGTGAAAGGATATACGGATATTGTGGACAAAAGGATCGACTCGTTCCCTGATTCCAAGCTTATGTATTTCCGATTCTATCCGCTTGCCAACGTTCAAAGAAAATTCCCTTGGGCCAGATCCGTGGTCGTCTTTGTCTATGATTACGGAAAGTTCAAGATCCCTGAGAAAGTGAGAGGGCACATCGGGTCCGCGTATCTCTTCGACAGCAGAAGGGATAAGGCATCTGAAGCGAATCGTATCGCGAACGAATTGGCCGAATTTATTGAAGGCCTGGGTATCCAGGTCGGACGCGAAGAGGACCATGGTGTCACGGCACTGAGATACGCGGCCGTGAAGGCCGGATTAGGGGTCATCAGAAGGAACAATTTCTTCTATACCGAGGACGGCTCATGGAATATTATCAATACGTTCGCCATTGATGCCGAGCTCGAACTTATCGAAGAGCCGAAACTGAAGAACTGTCCCGATAACTGTAACAGATGTTCCGGCGCATGTCCGACAGGATCGTTAGCCGGACCATACTCGATGAACCCGCTTCGTTGTATATCATTCCTTACGTCGATCGGGGGCGGCATGTTGGATGTCACCGGTAATCCGTTGAAGGACCGGTTCGGTGATTGGGTGTACGGTTGCGACGTTTGTCAGGACGTGTGTCCGTTCAACCGCAACCGTTTCACCGAGACCGATGATTTCCCCGGCCTGAAGGAGATGGCGGACCGCCTTTCCATGGAGGGGATACTCGATATGGATGAGGATTACTATATGAGCACGATACAGCCGAAGTTCTGGTATCTGGAGAGTTATCATCTCTGCGTATGGAAGGTGAATGTTCTGAATGCGATGAAGAATAATTACAAAGAGTCATACGGACCATTGATCAGAAAGTGTCTTGATGATCCTAACGAGAGAGTGAGACGAATGGCGAAATTGGTCTGCGAATCGTTGAACATCTGATCACGATCTATGAGTAAATATGCATCCGGCTGATATATCTGCAGAGAACTACACCAATCTGTAATTGGCGCTCCGTCCTCCTGCATCATCTTTGATCAGAATGCCCTTTTCTATAAGGTCGTTTATGTCGCGCAGTGCCGTGTCTGCGGAACATTTCGTTATTTTTGCCCATTTTGAGGTTGTCAATTTTATTGAAGACTCGTCGAACATTTTGTTTAACATCAGACGCTGACGTTCGCTCACCCTGATCTCCCTGTGCCCTTCCCAGAACGCCGCTTTGATCATTATATTCTTCATGCTGTCCTCGGCCTCCTGCATCGCTCCTTTGAGAGTATTCAGGAACCATGTCAACCATTCTGTTATTTCGCCATCGTTACGTTGCGCTCTTTTGAGAACTTCGTAATATTCGCTCCGTTTGGCGAGGATCTGTTTCGACATACTGTAGAAACGTTCCGATGAATTTTCGCTGCGTGCGAGCATCATGTCTGAGATCGCACGCGCTATCCGTCCGTTACCGTCCTCGAATGGATGGATGGTAAGGAACCATAGATGCGCGATCGCTGCTTTCAACACAATGTCGATGATCACCTTATCGTCATTTAACCATGAGAGGAATTTATTCATTTCATGTCCGATGTCGTTTGCGTCGACCGCTTCATAATGGATCTTTTCTTTCCCTATGGCGCCGGAGACCACCTTCATCTCTCCTTTGCGATATTGCGCCACGGAGATCCTGTTCATTCCGCTGTATCCTGTAGGGAAAAGTGCCGCGTGCCATCCGAATAAGCGCTCTTCCGTCAGTTGATCTTGATTATTCTGCGTTGCATCGAGCATCATCTCAACAACGCCCTCGACATTGCGTGCGGACGGAATGAGTCCTGCCGTATCCATTCCCAGACGCCGCGCGACGGATGAGCGGATCTGTTCGTAATCAAGTTTTTCTCCTTCGACCTCTGATGACCTCATCACGTCCTGAGTTAACGTTTCGAGATTCCTTTCCTCCTTGGATCGAAAACCAAGCAAATGTATCTTTCCTGTTATCCTTCCCTGTAAAAGACGGACATCTCCCAGCGATGCACTCACCTCTGAATTTTTCCAAGTGAAATTCGTCCAGTTCTCATGTTGATGAATATATTTGGGCATGACTGAAATTGTAATGCGGTGAATGTATAAAATATTTACCGCATTTTTGCGGAGAATAACTATTCTATTCACCGCATTTTTGCGGTTAATAAATAGAACTCTTGCCGCATGATCGTCATCGTTTGTTATGAACACAAGATGTGCCAGTATATTTCATATTGATCCTGATTAACACATGTTTTATGTTTTCATAAGATCGTTACCTCATCACGGTCACTGTAACCATAGGTACCGAAGCTCCCGCGAAGAAAAGATCGAACTCGAAGAGATCCGGTCCTGTGAAAAACAGCGGACAGCACTGTGAGATCGGCGAACAATGTGCTCACGGTCTGGAAAAAAGCAAAGGACGCGAAGGCGGAGGAGGTAGACCCGGCATACGGTAACAGACTGTGACGGACAGCAATGAACAGCGGCATCTGCTGCAGACATTCGGGTATGTGCCCGGCAGCGGCATCTCACTTCTTTTTGTATAATTCTGCGATCGGTTCCAGATAATAGAAAAGAGCGGGCGGGTCTGTGTCGATCTCCTCGCCGAATGATATGCCTTTCAAAAATTTTTTTGTATATTCTGTTTCCTTGAGGATCACCGTACCCTCTTTATCGAGATAATGCAGCATCAGGACATCCTTCTTTTTGTTCCCGTCGATCTCTGTTATCGCGGTGTTGCTTACGAGTATCATCGCTTCGACGCCGTCCGAAACGGAATCGAGAACCTCTTTCCAGAACCTGTCCTTCTTTTCCT
>JAIRJQ010000003.1 GCA_031260545.1 Methanomassiliicoccaceae archaeon
TTCAAGATCGTAGGATGCACATGCGTAGGTCAGGACATGCAATTGCGCGGCGCGCACTGCACCAAGATATTTGACGGACACGCAGGCAACAACTTCACAAGCGAAGCGATCCTGGCGACCGGTGCGATAGACGCAGTGATATCGGAGTTCAACTGTACCCTTCCTGGTATAGAACCCATATGCGATGAACTGAAGATAAAACAGATCTGTGTGGACCAAGTGGCAAAGAAAGCGAACGCCGTGTTAAAAGAATTCAACTACGAGACACGCGTGCCTGTTGTTGAGGAGATCATCGACATAATCATATCTTCTTACAAAGACCGCCGCAAGGTCGTACCGCTGAAACTGCTCCCCGACCACGGCAACGGAAATTCGTTGACAGGTGTGAGCGAAGTTTCACTGAAGGCCTTCCTCGGAGATACATGGAAGCCGCTGATCGACCTGATAGCTGCAGGCACAATAAAGGGAGTTGCCGGAGTTGTAGGCTGTTCGAACCTGATGTGCGGCGGCCACGATGTGCTGACGGTAGAAATGACCAAGGAATTGATCAAAAAGGATATAATCGTCCTGACAGCAGGCTGTTCATCCGGCGGTATCGAGAACTGCGGCCTGATGGATCCGGCTGCGGCAGAGCTTGCCGGCCCCGGCCTCAAAGCAGTGTGCCAGAAACTCGGCATACCGCCTGTGCTGAACTTCGGTCCGTGCCTTGCCATCGGGAGACTGGAGATAGTCGCCACCGAACTGGCAGAAGCGCTCGGCATTGATATGCCGCAGCTTCCGCTGGTATTATCAGCGGCACAGTGGCTTGAGGAACAGGCACTTGCGGACGGTGCGTTCGGGCTTGCGCTCGGTCTTCCGTTGCACCTGGGCATCGCGCCGTTCATCACCGGCAGTGACCTGATCGTGAAGGTACTTACCGAGGACATGAAATCTCTGACCGGAGGGTACGTGTTCATCAACGACGACCCGATCGAATCAGCCAATATGTTCGAGGAGATCATCCTCGCAAAACGCAAAGCATTGAATCTGCCGTAAAGCAGACAAAAAGAAGAAGCATCCGTACCTTCGGAGAAGCTTCTTCAGGCCACATGTGGCAGGTCAGCGATGATCTGCCACATTCGGCCAAAAACAAACAACTTACACAATTTCATTTTAAAAAATCAATTTGAACAGTTTCTAATTCAGAGATCCGAGGAAATACGATTAAATATTTTTATATTGATTTTATGACCCGATGACGGCGGATTCTCTTCATTTCAAAGGCGAATTCCTGATGAAGTTCCTCTCCAAAGAATTGTTACGGGCACGTGACGAAGCATTCGCATCGGCACTGCGCAGAGATGTCGCAAACGATGCCGGCAATAAGATCTATTCAAAATACAGGATAGAACCGATCGTATTGTTCGAGAACGGAATACAAAAGAGCGAGGCCGCCGGATACATGGTGGATCCGTACATCAAAAGAAATTCTCCTGACGAAAATTTTCACAAAATAGCATGCAACGTAACGGAATATCGCATACCGTTCGAAGGCGATGAACGTTTGTTCAGATATACCACAAATCCGTACCCTTTCTATCCCTACGGAAGGCTGGAGGGCGAGATGTTCGTGATATCCGTAAGAGAAGGGGATGAAACATATCTGAGCGATTATGATTATAATCTGAATCTTTTGAGAAGCTGTGTGGAAAGAGTAAGTAAAGCGGTAAGATGTTACAACACCGACCTCAGAGAGACGATGATCTATTTTTCAAGAGAATTGCTCTCGTGTGAATCGAAAGAGTACATTGACGCTAATGATCATGAATATTATTTGTGATCTCACGGCAGAAAGACAAGCACCTAATATTCAAAAAACGGACGATCCTGACAGATCGTAAAACATATATCCATCGTTCGTCAACTCTATATAGCCAGCGTATAATTTTTATGATACAGAATTTGATGTATCAGTGTCACTGGATGATATAGAACATGATCTTCAGAAGGTCTGACCGCTGTCACACCAATTTATTTGACCGCTCTCACCACATACGATCTGCCTTCCGTTATCGGTATGATCTCTGCTGTGAAACCGTTGTCCTCGGCAGCCTTTTTCAATTCTTCCGGAGTGTATTTATTGTATCCGCGATCGGCAGAGCGCAGTTTGTCAAGCATCTCTTTCGTATAGAATACGTTCAGGAAAATACCGCCTGTTATGAGCTTCGCCCTGATCTCTCTGAACCCTGCATCAAGATCCGGCCAGAAATAGATCGTGTTCACAGTATAGATACAATCAAATTCCTGCGTGAAAGGTATGGCATCGGCAGATCCTTCGGCAAGGGTCAGCCGCCCGCTCTGTATTGCCTTTCGGTTTCGTTTGGTCGCCGATCTGATCATGTCACCGCTGATGTCGATACCATAAAATGTTCCGTTGAATATTTTCAGGAGCTGTTCCAGAGTAAAACCATTCCCGAAGCCGATATCCAAGATATGTCCGCCTTCAGAGATGTTCTCATACACCGCATCATACATCGCAGTATTCATGCGGTTCATTACGAAGGTTGCTATCTTACCGCCCAATCCGTGCGGACGGGCGAACTGTCTCCCCCAATATCCCTTTAACCATGGCATGATCCGTATGACCTTGATACGCCAATACAGGTTTTAAGAATTTAAATCCGACCCAACAAGTAAATGTAAGATATCATTTGAAAAAAGACGACCGTTCAAGATGTACAAAAAGACGGCCCGGAGGGGTTGGGACACATCCGTTCCTTCCTTCCCGGAAGGGTCAGAGCTCCCAAGAGATCGTGAACATTATGAATTCAGCAGGCCTCACCGCTGCCACACCTATCTGTACGATCAGCCGTTCGTTTAAGATATCATCTGTGGTCATTGTCTCCCCCAGACCGCATCTTACAAAGAATGCATCTTCCGGTCTTGGGCCCATCATCATGCCATTCTTCCACTCCTGTGTAAGGAATTGTGTGATGTCTGCTTTGACCTTGACCCAAAGTTTCCCTTCATTCGGACCCGAAACGGTCTGCTGCATACCGTTGCGAATGGACTGCTCAAGATACATGAGTGATCTGCGCACGGGTATGTAACGCCAGTCAGGACTGTCAGAGATCGTCCTGGCCCCCCATACGAGGAAACCTTTGCCTGAAAATACACGAATAGGGTTGATATTTTTAAGATTAAGTGCTTCCTGCTCCTGATTGGATACATTCGCTTCAAGCCCCAAAACATACTGAAGCGATACGTTTGCGGGCGCTTTGTGTACGCCGCTATTGTTGTCGGTGGCAGCGTACACGCCTGCGACCGCCCCGCTAGGCGGAACATAGATCATCTCTTTCGTGATCGGATCGGTGATCCCCAGCCACGGATAATAGACGGCGGCCATACCCGACGAGGAGACCATTTCCCTTGAGCGGATATTCACCATCTGTTCAACATCACAGCCCGGAGGGGGATCCAGTATCGCAAATCGGTATCCCATTCTTGAACAATGCGTTATCAGCTTCTCATAAACATCTTTGCTGTATACGCCGGGAGCGGCTATTATGCTGATATCGTTGATATTCTCGAGGGCGGAAAGAGCGGCATCAAGATCTATTGACAGTGGTTCATCATCCGCTTCGCCGGCTTCGGAATATTTCTTCCTGCTGATGGTGCTTGACGTTCTGAGCGGAGCCTTGGCAGATGCGGTTTCGGCAGCACGCACTATATACGCCTTTTTCCCGCCATTTTTAAAGAACATATCCACAGCATAGGCCAGATGCTGTACGGGAGAGGAAACGAATCCTCCGAAGGTCCTTTCAAATTCACTGAAACTGCTGACAAGAACGGCATCATTATAAGGTCCGCTTTTTGCCGATCCGATAAAGGCGGCTATGCTTGTACTGACCCTCCAAACAGGCTTGAATTTGCTAAGTTCCTCTACATACTGCCCCGGTGTCTTAAATGTCGGCATCCTCACATCCTCTTTGTTTTCTTATGATAAATGGTGTTCTGAACTATATAAATACAAAGAAAACGCGTGTCTAAGTGTTATAAGCGAATAACAATATCACCGCATATGCCTTTCAAGTATGCCGGGATGGAAGAAACGATAATCAATGCCGTAAAAGAGGCGGTGGAAGGAAAGGACGTCGCCGTTGCATTCTCTGGAGGATTGGATTCAGGACTGATGTCGGCCATCGCTAAAAAGTATGCCGCCTCTGTGCATTTATACACTTGCGGAACAAACAGATCACATGATGTGACAATGGCAAAGGACCTTTCAGAGAGGCTGGAGCTTCCTTGGACACAGGCCGAGATCTCAAAAAGGAATGTGGAGGGACTTATCAAAGAGATGATCTCTTCCACGGGAACAACAGACCCGTTCACCATTTCCTACGAGCTGCAGTTATTCTGCGTATGCCGAGAAGCGAAGGAGGACATCGTTATCACTGGGCAAGGTGCGGACGAGTATTTCATGGGGTGCGCAAAATTTGTCGATCAGACGGATAAAGATTATGAGATGCAGAGAAAAGCAGCAGTAGAACGGCTTCTCAAAGTTTCCATACCGTGTGAGCTGGCCATTGCAAAGCATTTCGGTAAAGAATTGCTTTATCCGTATATGTCGGAAGAGATCTTGTCCGCTGTCAAGGAACTCACCGAGGAAGAGTTAAGGCCGAAGGATATGGACTCCAGAAAATCCATTCTAAGAGATATCGCAGAACATCTGGGATATCCGTATATCGCATCACGGGTAAAAAAATCATCACAATACGGTTCAGGGACAACAGATATAATCCGTCAATTGGCAAGGGAGAAAGGAATGCACTACAACGAGTACATCGCATCCCTGTGCGATGAGATGCTGTCCGGACATACAAAGAACAGAGGTTCGGTCATAAACGCACGCGTCGACTCTATCGTCAAAGTGGAAGCGGAGAAAATATTGCAGCAGCTGAAACTGTCGCCTTCCGAGGCGGTGGAGTTGTTTTATAAAAAGATCATAGAGGACGGTAACATACAGTTCATAGAAAAACCTCTGAAGAAAGACTGACGTATCAGTTGATGAAAATGCAGATCAGGATATCCTATATCCTAAAATCTATATAGCCAGCATCTATTTTTTAATATCGGTATCAGGTCTGTCGCAGAGATCAGATCTTACGATCGGTCTATTTGATCGCTTCCTTATAGACTCTGGAGGCCCAGAATAACGTGACGGCTGCAAGAGGCACCAATACTGCGAACGCGGTGTAGACGGATTCGGCAAATATCGAACCTACCGCCAGATCCCTTGATGCCTCCACCGCATAGTACAACGGGTTAAAATGCCCCATGATCTCCAACCATCTCGGACCAAGGGACAGCGGCAAAAGGACACCGGCAAGCAATAGCATCGGTAACTGCAATCCTGACAGGACGGCCGACAGACCGCCTATCTCTTTCACTTTCAAGGCCAGCGCAGCGCTGAATACGGAGATGATGAGGGTCAGCAGACATAAAAGTATGAAGAGGACCGCAAGGCCTCCCAGATCAATGGTGAACACGAAGAAGGAAGAGATGATGATGATCACTATCGCGGGTGCCATGAACATCGTGACATCATGCGATGCCGTTCCGAGCAGCATCGACGATCTGCGTGTCGGCGTGACGCGGAAACGTTCCACCACGCCGTCCTTCAGGTCCATGATGACCGTCCATCCCGCGCTCATACCGGAAATGAGCGCAAGCATGGCCAGTATCCCGGGTACAAAGACATCAAGCACCTCAGCAGTGGTCATCGGCACCGCTCCCATACCCTTCAGCAGAGGGGCAAAGAGCAAAAGCAACAGGAGCGGCATCGTCAGGTTCATCAGGACCCATACCGGCTGCCTCATTGTGCTTTTCACGCTGCGTTTATACAAAAAGAAGGTCTCTTTTAACATATTGCTCAGTCTCTCAGCGAACGGCCGGTCATTTTCAGGAATACATCATCAAGCGTCGGTTTTGCCATGCTGATGCTCTTTGCCGTTATGTTCTCGTTCTTCAATATCTCAAATATTTTCGGAAGTGCGGTAGCTCCCTCATCCACTATCAAATGCACGAACTTCCCGTCGGTCCTTGTCTCTCTGACATACGGTTCATCACGGAACAGTTCTGCGACCGTTCCGGTGTCGAGGTCCGTTTCCACCTCTATCTTTATTGTCTCCCCTGCGATCTTATCCTTGAGTTCCTTGGGTGTTCCGACAGCTACGATGCCTCCATTATCGATGATCGCGATCCTGTCGCATAACTTATCAGCTTCATCAAGGTAATGCGTTGTCAATAGGACGGTCATTCCGCGCTGTTTCAATTCTTTAATATGATTCCAAAGATTCGCCCTGTTCTGCGGGTCAAGTCCCGCTGTCGGTTCATCAAGAAAAAGGATGCGCGGATCGTGTATCAGTCCCAACGCCACCTCAAGCCTTCGTTTCTGGCCGCCGGAATATGTTTTTGCCAATCTGTCAACGATATCCTTCAGATCGAATAGCTCTATCAACCGTTCTGCGCTCTTTTCAATATCGTCCCGGTCCATTTTGTAAAGGCGGCCTTGCAGGATGAGATTTTCTTTACCGGTTGCGAAGTTATCGGTCCCTCCCATCTGTCCTACATAACCAATGATCTCGCGGACCTCGTTCGGCCTCTTCTTCACATCAAAACCCGCTATTGTGGCAACCCCGCTGTCAATAGGCAAAAGTGTCGCAAGCATCCTCTGTGTTGTTGTCTTTCCGGCGCCGTTCGGTCCTAGGAAACCGAACACTTCGCCCTCATCAATGGAAAGCGATATTCCGTTGACTGCCTCCACTTCTTTCTTCTTTCCGCCCTCACGGGACCAGAAGCTCTTTTTCAGATCCTTGAACTCAATGATGCCCACGACACCGCCCCTCCTGTCGTTAATATTTTCAGAACTCCAATGATTCCCTTACGTATGTGACGCCGTCCTGTTCATATCCGCTCGTCTCGACCTGCCTGAACAGCAGCGGTGTCATTATCAGCGCTTGTTTGATGACAACACCGAACAGCTTGTCCGCCTCTTTCTTATCAGGGCAGACATCCCTTATGGGCTGATATATGGTCTTGGTCCAGTCCTCAGGTGCAAGTTCTTTTGCTTTGAACCTTTCCCTGAGGTTCACGGCCTGTTGCGCTGATGTCATGATCAGGAACAGCTCCTTCGCGGTCAGCTTATCAAGATATTCCACTTTCGGTCCCCTGAAATCCAGTGATTTCACAAGTTTTCCATTTTTATCCAAAAGCATAGTGTGTCTCTCCGTTTTGCTTTATTGCAAGGATAAACCGTTTAAGGGATTTAAAAGAACATTGTCTGAATGATGACGCGATCATATATCTATCCGGGTCAAAAGATCATGAACAGCCCGTATATCGCCGCTCCTATAGCAATTATTGTAAATGCGATCTTCACTGCGCTCAGCGGATATTTGCCGACGACCTCTCCGGTCGCGCCGTTCACATAAAAATTGTATAATTTATCCTTATATTTGAAATTCGCAATATAATTGGGAAGAAGCACATAATTGAAATATTTTGTTTTATACGTCGTATCTATGTCCATCTTTCCCACGTGGTCCGCATTATACTTCCGCTTTATACGCTGACAAAGATCAGCGTAAACATACTTTCCGAACTCATCAAAGCACGTCTTGATATCGCGGCTGTAATGTTCTGCAGCCCTTCCCGCGAGGTATTCCTGTCTGTAACCTACCGCTTTATTCATCGGATACGGCTCCAGTTTATCTGCCATTTTCTTCGGGATCTGTTTTCCGCTGGGGATGAAGACATCAGTGTAATTCGCATCTATATATCCGGAGACACGGAACCAGCGTGTTCGTGTTTCCGTATGCGTATTGCCTTTGGAATCTGTTACCGTTACCGTGTAATCCTCCCCCAGCATACCGTTGTAATGACTGCTGGTGTTCGCTGTAAAGGACCACACCGGCGAGTATACGGAATTCACGTTCTCTGCGGTCGCATGCTTTCTGCATTTGCCCGGTGCGTAAAGTTTGCTGCGTATCCATTTGCTGAAAAGTTCGGTCGCCGATCGTTTGGTAACTGTATACGGTATCAGACTGTCCGGTTTTATTCCGGGGAGCTCTTCTGTTTTTATTACGGCAGGGTTTCCGCAGAAAGGGCACATTTTCATAATTTCATGTTTATCGACATCTATAAGCGCGCTGCATAAGCTGCATCGAAAGACAACACTGTCGTTCCACGGTTCATGCTCTTTCATAACGTTGTCAGTGAGCTCCCTGCGCACCACGTTGTTATTTCCGCCCTCGATCTTCTCTATCTGCCCGCAATGGTCGCATTTTAAAGCGTTATTGCTGATGCTGAACCTCATGCTCGCGTTGCAGTTCGAACATTTTATTATGTCAGTGCTCTTGGCATCTTCCATGTATGCGTATAACTCCGTCTCGATATATCGCACGGAATGTATTTTTAAATTTTGTAAGTTTGAACAGCATTCGTCATTTTACTTATATAAATCATAAATCCCGATCACAAATGGAGTTATCGCTAATTATATCGCTAATTATATCGCTAATTATATCGCTAATTATATCGCTAATTATATCGCTAATTTATTTATAGGAATGTCGATTATAGTAAAATGAC
>JAIRJQ010000071.1 GCA_031260545.1 Methanomassiliicoccaceae archaeon
ACTCTTTCGCGGATATGAATTCCTACAAAGTGTATATGGGCGACGTAGGTCTTCTCAATGCGAAGAGCGACATACCATACAATATGATAATGGGGAGAACACAAGGCATATCGGGAGGGCCGAAAGGATCCATGGCCGAAAACTATGTGATACAGGAACTTACGGCAAACGGCTTCACACCGTACTATTGGGGCGTGCATGGAAAGGCGGAAGTGGACTTTGTCGTTCAGGACGGTGAAGGGAGAGTAATACCGATAGAAACGAAAGCCGCCGATAACGTCATGGCAAAGGGGCTTCGTGAGTACGTGAAATTATATTCGCCCAAATATTCAATACGTGTCTCTTCAAAGAATTTCGGTTTCGACAACGACATAAAGAGCGTCCCGCTCTATGCGGTCTGGTGCATTGAAAGATGATGTTCACCTATCTGCTTAGGGGACAGACCATGAAAAATCGCGTGCTGTTGGCCAACAGCATTTGGAGAGGTGAGCCAGTATGATATGGTGCGGGGTAAGGGATTTCCTCGCGTTTTCCCTTCCGGATTCATCGAAAAATACCCAAGCCTCTTTGACAGATACAGTCACTTTGGAACAAAACAGTGATGATTATACCGTCGGTTTAGAACAAAACAGTGATGATTATACCGTCAGTTTAGAACAAAAATATATATCCATGCGAAAACATCTCAGTATTGTGTTTGAAAGGAACTCAATTATTGAACTGGAAAAATGGGCATCCAAACCGAATCGCAAACCTCTGATATTAAGAGGTTCGCGTCAGGTCGGAAAGACAACACTTGTCGATATTTTTTCAAAGAACTTTGATAACTATCTGTATTTGAATCTTGAAAAGAACCCTGATGCAATACCTCTGTTTGAAAAGGAACATGATATTGATGACCTTCTTGCGAAGATATTTCTTCTTTGTGAGAAAAAGAAAAAGAACGGCAGAACGCTCTTATTCATCGACGAGATACAGAACTCCGGTGCAGCGATCACAAAACTTCGTTATTTTTATGAGGCGAAGATCCCCGATCTGTATGTGATCGCGGCCGGTTCGCTGTTGGAGACGATGCTGAACCGACAGATATCATTCCCTGTGGGACGTGTGGAGTACTTGGCGATACGTCCGTGTGTATTCAATGAGTTCCTGCGCGCTATCGGTAAAACATTGTGGGAAGAATCTTTGCTCGACTGCAGCATACCGGAAGTTCTGCATTATGCAATGATGGACCTGTTCAACACATTCACATTGATCGGCGGTATGCCTGAGGTCATTGCCGATTATGCCGCGAATAAAGACTATGTCGGTCTGAATGATACATATGAGACCTTATTGACGAGCTATCGCGACGATGTTGAGAAATATACTAAAGATAACCAAATGAGGCATGTCGTTCGTTACATATTGCAGCATGGATGGAAATTCGCCGGCGAATCCATCACCTTGAGTAAATTTGCGGGATCGCCTTACGGATCACGTGAAATGAGCGAGGCTTTTCGGACACTGGAGAAAACATTCATCTTAGAGCTTTGCCACCCTACAGCAGATGTTCTCGTTCCGGTAACCAGTGATCTGAAGCGGTCACCTAAGCTTCTGTGGCTGGATTGCGGGCTGGTCAATTACGCCGCCGGCGTCCAGAAAGAGGTCTTCGGCGCATCCGATATCCTGGATGCATGGCGCGGAAAGATCGCCGAACAAGTAGTTGCGCAGGAATTACTCGCAATTGACAGCCGTGTCTCGAACCACAGGAACTTCTGGGCACGGAATAAAGACGGTTCCGATGCGGAAGTTGATTTCGTGATACAGTATGACGGCAAGGTCATTCCGATAGAGGTGAAATCGGGACACGGTGCCAAACTTCGTTCATTGCATCTGTTCATGGATGAAGCGCCCCATGATATTGCGGTTAGAGTATGGTCAAAACCATTCTCGATAGACGTCGTTAAAACATATGAAGGTAAAAAGTTCAGACTCGTCAACATTCCGTTCTACTATGTCGGAAGGATCGAAAAGATATTGGAGGCGCTGATATGATCCTATATTTCAGCGGGACCGGGAACAGCAGATATGTAGCGGAAAGATTGGGCACAATGCTCGATCTGCCCTTTGCTCCCGTAACGGATGTTAAGGATAATGAGATAGACGCTTCCGGCAGATCCGTTGGCATAGTATGGCCGGTATATTTTTGGGGGATCCCCACACTGATAAGCGAATTCATAAAAAAGACAGAGTTCAAGAATTTCGACAAGATATTCTCAGTCTGTACATACGGCGAAAAGCCGGGAAATGCGTCAAGGATGCTTGAGAAGGAATTCTTAAGAAAAGGTATCGTTGTCACACATCATTTCGAGATCAGGATGCCTTATAATTACGTTCTGTTCTACAAAGTGCCTCCGAAAGATGAGCAGACGCGTATGCTCAGTGAAGCCGACGATTGCATAGAAAGGATACACGGCCTCCTTGCGGAGAAAGAGTACGAGGAGAAACGATCTCTGATGGCGCCGATGATGTCTGCGATCGGATACCCGTGGCATAAATACGGGCGGAGAACGAAGAGATTCCGTGTAACTAACGAATGCACAGGATGTTCAGTATGCGAAGAAGCGTGTCAGATGAACATAATACAAATGAAGGACGGCAGACCAAGTTGGGCAG
>JAIRJQ010000109.1 GCA_031260545.1 Methanomassiliicoccaceae archaeon
TTAATATAATGCAAACACGTCAGTCAAATGTCTGACAAAGGGATGCACGTGGATAAGAATAACAAAGGCAGCGTAGGCCATCTCTCGTTCCTGGGAGGGAGCAGAAAGATAGGTGTAGGCGCTGAAAAGAAGAAGGAAAGCCTCTTCGGCACCATGTTCTCAGCGATGCGCTGGACCATAATGATCTCAATGTTATTGTGGTGGTTCCCTTTTGCATGTCAGGTGTTGGCAGGATACATCGGCGGTCGTAAAGCAGGATCATCCGCAAAGGGTATGGTCTCTGCGCTTCTGTCCGCACTGATATTGATAGGCGTTACAGTGGTCATAAGTTCCGGTTTCATCGGAGGTTTCGATTTCCTGAACACGGAACCAAGCGAGGCGATCGCGGCATTGGGAATGGACTTCCCGCTGCTCGGGACCGTTCTGGAATGGATGTTGCTGTTCCTGCAGGGAGCGATGGGCACCGTCACCGGAACAACGTCAATGAAGCTGAACATCTACATCATAACAGTAGTATTCGGACTGATAGGCGGTATCACCGCAGAATTACGCGCAAGAGAGACGGCGCGGAAAACACCGGAAGAAGAAGGAGGTCGCAGATTTATGCCTAGATCATTAGCAGCATATGTGCGGGGAAAAAAACTGGGATTCGAGAACTTTGACGACAGACTTTCAATGCAGCAGTCCAAGGCACAGGAGCAGCCGAAGATCGTTACAGTGCATCGTTCGCTCGTCAGAAGACCGACAGCGGTAAGCGAGCCCGCTGCGATACCGGCGGAGGTATCTCCGGCGGTACAGGAGGCGGAAGAGCGCGAAAGCCCTTTCGCGGGGCTCATACACAGAGCGGAGAAGAACGATCCCGAAAAAGAAAGAGTAAGACACAGCAACTCGAAGGATGATACTCAATACGTGTGAACCATCACGACCGCATGACGATTCCCCGTTAAAAGAATATCAGCGCGTATGCCTGTTACTTTTTATACATAAAACAGAGTGCAGGTTAGAGGCTGATCAATGTTTTGTTCATGCGGATCGATGATGTTCCCTAAGGATGGCCAGTATAAGTGCAACAAATGCGGTGCGACGAAGAGTGTTGACAAGGCGCAGCATTTCACTACCGACGCCAAAGGGAAAGAAACGACCATAATATCGGAATCCTCGGCAACGCTGCCGAAGACAAGGATACTTTGCACAGAATGCGGTAACAAGGAAGCATATTTCGTTCTCAGGCAGACGCGTGCCGCGGATGAACCGGAGACCAGGATATACCGCTGCTGCAAATGCAGTCATTCTTGGAGAGAGTATTAAATCTTTTAAAACAATAAGCAGGAGGAGACATCATGTTCAAAGCGGAGATAAAATCTGACACACTCAAAGGATTGGTCAACGTGATATCAACACTCGTTGACGAAGCCAAGTTCTGCATAAGCGAAACGGGAGTGAATCTTAAGGCGGTCGACCCGGCGCATGTTGCCATGGTAGACCTCACAATAGGGAAAGGGGCATTCGAATCATACACGGCGGACAACGGAACAGAGATGGGCGTGGACCTGGATAAAATGAAGGATATGCTCAAGCTTGCCGGTTCGGGCGACATATTATCAATGGAGCAGGACGAGTCGCAGGGGAGGCTCGTGATAAAGGTGGGCAACATAACAAGGAGAATGAATTTAGTGGACACCGCCGGAATGAACGACCCGAAGGTGCCGCAATTATCACTGCCGGCGAATGTTGACGTGGCGATATCCGAATTGCAAAGAGGAATGAAGGCAGCGGAATCCGTATCAGATCACATAGCGCTGAGCGCAGACTCGGAATCATTCGAACTGTTCTGCGAAGGCGACACGGACTCGGTAAGTTTGAAACTCGATAAAAACAAACTGGCAGGAATATCGGCAACATCAAAGGTCAGAAGCTTATTCCCGTTGGATTATTTTTCCAATCTCGTTAAAGCGATACCTTCCGACACTGTCGTGAAGATATCATTGGGGAACGATTATCCGGTGAAGCTGAGTTTCACATTTGCTGACGGCAACGGAAATGTCGGTTACCTGCTGGCACCCAGGATAGAGAACGACTGAGTGATTTCAATGGGGGGCGCGAAAGGGTTGGACGTGAAGGACCTAAGGAGAAGGGCTGACAAGATAAGGATGCATGTCATAGAGATGACATCCGAGGCAGGCTCAGGGCATCCGGGCGGTTCATTATCATCAGCAGACCTTTTCGCCGTGCTGTACTTCCACGTTCTGCGCCACGATCCGAAAGATCCGGAGTGGGAAGGAAGGGATAAGTTCGTACTGTCAAAAGGGCATGTTGCACCGGTATTGTACGCAGCATTGGCAGAATCAGGTTATTTTCCGGTGGATGAGCTACTAACGTTAAGAAAGATAGGCTCCAGGCTGCAGGGGCACCCCGTAAAAGGAAAACCTCCCGGAGTGGAGATGTCGACGGGATCCCTCGGCCAGGGACTGAGCATGAGCTGCGGTCTGGCACTCGCAGCAAAACTTGATAAAAAGGACACAAGGGTGTATTGTCTCTTGGGGGACGGGGAATTACAAAGCGGACAGAACTGGGAGGCGATGATGCTCGCATCCCATTATGATCTGAACAACCTGACGATCTTCATAGACCGCAACCATCTGCAGATAATGGGCAGCACAGAAAAAACGATGTCGATAGACCCGCTTGCATACAAACTCAGAGCATTCGGTCTCCGTGTGATATCAATAGACGGCCACGATATCAAGAAAATAATAAAGGCATGCGAAAAGGCAAGATCATCGTCATCGCCAACTGCGATAATACTGAACACAGTAAAAGGGAAGGGCGTATCGTTCATGGAGAACAACGCGGACTTCCACGGGCGTTCGTGCAAACCGGACGAGAAGGAAAAGGCGCTGAAAGAGCTGACGGAGAGGATGTCATCATGGTAAAGGCGGCACAGCGCATGTATTACGGAAAGGCATTGGCAAAACTCGCCGAAAGGAAAGAGATAGTGGTCCTGGACGCAGACCTCGGCGGATCCACGAGAACCTCAGATTTCGCAAAGGTCGCGCCGGAGAGGTTCATACAGATAGGCATCGCGGAACAGAACATGATCGGTGTTGCATCGGGACTCGCCGCAGCAGGTAAAACAGTATTCGCATCAACGTTCGCAGTGTTCGCGACAGGACGCTGCTGGGAGCAGATCAGGCAGGCGGTCGCATATCCGAAGCTTAATGTAAAGATCGTTGCAACGCACTGCGGCATAAGCGTAGGCGGCGACGGTGCATCGCATCAGGCGCTCGAGGACATAGCGATAATGAGGGCGCTTCCCAATATGATCGTTATATCGCCGGCAGATGCCAACGAAGCGTACGCGGCCACGATGGCCATCGCGGACCTCAAAGGGCCGTGCTACATGAGGATGGGCCGCGCTGATTTTCCGCTGATAACGTCAGAGGGAGTCAAATTCGAGATAGGGAAAGCAGCGGTCCTGCGTAACGGAAATGACGTAACGTTAATAGGTACGGGTCAAATGGTCATGTCGTGCATCGAAGCGGCCGGCATTCTGGAACAGAACGGGATATCGGCGGAAGTGATCAACGTCTCAACGATAAAGCCCCTTGATTCAGAGACGATACTCGCGTCAGTATCAAAAACAAAATGTGTTGTTACGGCAGAAGAGCATAGCATCATCGGCGGACTCGGTTCCGCGGTGGCCGAATGCCTCTCCGAGAACAGGCCGACACCGCAGATCAGGGTCGGCGTAAAAGATTCATTCGGCGAATCCGGTGATCCCGGCGAACTGATGAAAAAATACGGTCTCACAACGGATGACGTGATCAAAGCAGCAGAGAACGTGATCGGAAAGAAGGGAAAGAAATGAAGATATTCATAGACACAGCTAACATAGACATGATAAAGGAGATCAACAGCTGGGGGATACTCGACGGTGTAACAACAAATCCGAGCCTGATAGCGAAGGAAAAGACCGACCTGAGGACATGTGTGAAAAAGATCTCAGAGATAGTGGACGGTCCGATATCCGCGGAAGCGATATCAATGGACGCGGAAGCGATGATAAAAGAGGGGAAGGAACTTTCATCCATACACCCGAACATCAATATCAAATTACCAATGTGCACCGAAGCGCTGAAGGCGACGAAAGTATTGTCGTCTGAAGGCATCGACGTTAATATGACGTTAATATTCTCGCCGCATCAAGCATTGCTGGCTTCAAAGGCCGGCGCACGATTCGTGTCGCCGTTCGTAGGACGTCTGGATGATGTGGGTCAGGACGGTTCGGAAATGCTTTCGCAGATAATCGCCGTGTTCAGGAATTATGATATTGATACAGAGGTCATCGCGGCAAGCATCAGGCATCCGATGCACATATTGGAAGCGGCAATGTTCGGTGCGGATATAGCGACGATACCGTATGACATACTGAAAAAAATGGTCACACACCCGAAGACGGACGAAGGGATCAAGCTGTTCCTCGCAGATCACGAAAGATCAAAAAAATAATGGTATCATGCACGATGTCATCGTGATAGGCGGAGGGCCGGCCGGCAACAAAGCTGCATCATTGATCGCCGACCGCTGTGACGTTCTGGTGATAGAGGACCATGCCGTTCCCGGAAGGCCGGTGCAGTGCACAGGTCTGATATCCGATGAAGTATTGGAATTATCCGGAATAAGACCTACGATACTGAATGAATTATACGGTGCAAATATTTTTTTTCCTAACGGTAAGAGCATAAGCGTATCGTCGAACGAACGCAAAGCGGTACTGATCGACCGCGGGGAATTCGATCTGCTTATGGCAGAAAAGGCGGAAGAGAATGGTGTTAAACACAAATATTCGACCAGATACACAGGTCACGCGATATCCGGCGGCGCTGTCAGGATAGCTACGAACGACGGCACGATGACCGCATCCATGATCGTCGGAGCGGACGGCCATAATTCAATGACCGCAAGAACGATAGAGAACAATGCACCGAAGGAATATGTGAGAGGCATACAATTCGATATACGCCACAGAGCGGACGATCAGAAGATGATCAACATACGCATAGGATCGGAGACGGCACCGGGATTCTTCTCCTGGGAGATCCCATTCGGAGATATTACGCGCGTCGGCCTCTGTACATCCATGAATGCCAGGCCGCCGATGGAATATCTGAAAGCGTTGTTGAAAAGAACGGGTTTGGACGGTCACGATGTGGTAAGAAGATACAACGGCCGTATACCGCTCGGCGGACAGAGAAAGACGTACGGTGAGCGCATGCTGCTCATCGGCGATGCGGCCTGCCAAGTGAAACCAATATCAGGAGGAGGGCTGCAACCCGCGTTCAGGTCCGCATACTCTCTTTCGGAAACAGTATCGGAAGCGTTCGACAAGAACGATCTCTCGGAAGAGTTCCTGTCCCGGTATGAAAGAAGATGGAAACAGAACGTAGGGAAAGAACTGGAACGCGGATACCGTCTCAGGAAGATGTACACATCGATGAGCGATGATGAAATGAACCGTATCTCAGAGATCGTCGACAAGGAAAAGATAAGGAACATGCTGAACAGCGGCAGCATAGACCATCCCAGCGATATGATGATAAAGATGCTCGGGCACCCGGTCACATTGCTGCGGCTGATGCCGACAATGATCAGGGCGATGATGCGATGAAGCTTGCCAAGGTACCGAACGAGGAAGCGTCGGAGACGATACCGTTCCTTATATCTGAAGGGATAGCGGATCCCGGGGCAAAGATATGTAAAGGCACTGATGCAAGATTCGTACCGATATGCGAAGGGCGTGAACCGGACGTTATAAGAATGGGCCTTATGATAATTGACGGGGAGGCGTTCAAACGGGGAACAAAAAGTCCGCAGAACAGGATAACGGAAAGACTGGCACATCTTCCTGACGGTGTGAGAAAAGAACTTCCCATGAGATGGGAGTTCATCGGCGACGTTGTTATTTTAAGATTGCACGACAACGCGGCCCCGTACAGAACTGAGATAGGAGAAGCGTACGCAAAGGAGCTTAACTCAAGGACCGTATGCGCAGATATCGGCGGCGTGTCCGGCGAGTTCCGGCAGCCCGCAACAGAGATCCTGTACGGGAACAACGCGGAATCCGTCAGGCTTGAGAACGGGATACGATACAAACTGGATGCGACGAAGGTGATGTTCGCATCCGGGAACACTGACGAACGCCATCGTATGAGAGAGCTCGACTGTAAGAATGAAACGGTCGTTGACATGTTCGCCGGGATAGGATATTTTGCGCTGCCGATAGCGAAATTCACAGGTGCAAAGAAAGTGATCGCATGTGAGAAGAATCCCGATTCTTTTCACTATCTGTGCGAGAACATTCGGATCAACGATGTAGAGGACATCGTAACACCAATTCTGGGCGACAACAGGGATCTGAAGATCGAAGGCGCGGACAGGGTGATCATGGGATATGTTCAAAGGACATCAGAATTCCTGGAGAAGGCGAAGGAGATGATAAGGTCCGGAGGGACGATACATTATCATGATACCTTTTACGTTACCGAATATCGGAAACGTACGGACGAGATATTATCACACGTGTTCGGTCACGCAGGATACAAAATATCAGAGATCAGAGAAGTGAAATCATTCGCGCCCTCGGTGTCGCATTACGTTGTCGATGTCATTGTGTTATAGTCTTTCCCCGCAGCCGGAAGCGGTGAGCAGGAGTTCCATCGCAGTTCTGTATTCCGCGCCTTCCGCGGATATCACCTGATCGACGAACGGACGCAAGAAGTGCGCAAGGCTCTCTTCCTCGCTGTCCCATTTCCATGTGAATTTTTCATTGATGCCTGCGGAAACGATGAATGCTCTGGCAATGGCCTTGGCACGGGCGTCCTTCAGCGCTGCAGATTCTATCTCTTTTCTAAGCAATGCGGCACCGCCGGCCTTCATGGTCCTTGCGAATTTATCTGCCAGTTTACCGATAGGACCGAGACCTTTTATCTCAGGTGTGCGGGCTGCAACGGTCAGCGCCATCTGACCGTTGACGGCATCCTCTATCGCCTGTATAGGCACCAGTTTGGATATATCTCCCATTTTATCGACGACGGCCTCGGAGGATGCTATTAAAAGTATCTCTCGCGCAGAATCCTTCCAATGCGATGCGAACGCTTCGCTTATCCTGTCAGTCTTCAGAATGACGGCCTTTTTGTTCTTCGTCAGATACGTTCTGAGAACTTCCTTTTCCTTTTCCGTTCCTTTCAAAGCAGCGATGAACGCATCGAGATCGGAACCGTAATGTTTGTTGTCGATCATGTACGCTGACACGCCGCTGCTGGTCAGGTCCTTTTTCTTTCCCCTCAATATCATATCAACGATGCCGCGGTCTGTCAGGCGGCCGATGGAATATTGCGTCAGAATATCTCCTGTTATCTTGTCAACGCCGCCGTCCTTGGACTCATGATACTTGTGTTCCACTGTAACATCAATATCATCAAGCGGGCTCGGAGCTATCATTCTCGAAATGATATACATCAGCGTGGAAACATCCTTGGCGCAGTCGCTGCATACACGCACACTTTCATTCAATGATCTTACTTTTATTACGAGAGCGCCGTCGGATGAGCATCCGCACTCCAGGTCCCGTTCGAATTCGTACGGAGTTTCAAAGAACATGTCAAGAAGGTAATCCTTCGGCATGTTAGGCTTATCAGAACATACCAGCTCGTCATTCAGCGAGTACAGGTACAGATTTTTCTTCTTTGCGAACTTGTTGTAAAGCAGAAGTCTTTTTTGAGGATCGTCATAATACTGAAGTCCTATCATCTTGTCGTTGCCCACGCTTCCCCTCATTATGAACGGAACATCCTCGCCTGCCAGCTTCGCCGATGCTAAACAAGGTACCGTTCCCGCAGCGTAGATCGATATCGTTCCCGCATATGCTTTCACGATATCGTCGCTTCCTTTCTGCGACATTTTGTTCAATGCGTCCGCGTTGCCCTTGTATCTGTCCAGTTTCTCGATATCGTCGAACGTTCCGTCCCAATGGCATTTTCTGCATTTGCCTGCGCATTTGGGTCTCAGCAGTCCCGGATCGTCGGAGAGGGTCTTTGCCATTGCCATGAATTCCCCCTCGAGGCGCTTGGGCGCATGTCTCGCACCTCTGAACTTGCCCTTCTTTACCATGGGCCTGTATAAACAATCGGTCTATTAACTTTCTTGGTCATCGGTCATCTGTCCCGATCGCACACTTTTTATGCGCGTGTCATGCAACTGGCTGTTTTAAATATACTATCATATAAAAATACACAGTTTACCATTACTTTCTCACGAGTCGCACGTACCACGTACAACACAGGGGCAAAGAGAGACATGAGAGAAAATAGAGCTACTGAAAGTAATTGCCGTGCGGGAGGAAGAAGGACAAGGGAGAAGCTCAAAACGAAAGCGTTCATTTTGACGGTCGTGTTATCATTCGTCCTCCTGTTCGCGGTATTTGTCAGTTCCGGTACGGAAGATAAGGAGTTCTTCCTGCCTGAGCGGTCAGAACCGAGGATGGGCCTGCCATCCGGTAAAGATTTCCGTCCCGTCGATCTTACGGAAGAGAGGACGACCGGTTCCGGATATTTCACGCTGGAACCCGGGTTCCTGTATATAATCACCATCGCCGGCGCACCCGGCAGTACCGGGTATAACAACGGCGTGAGCAACGGTACGGCAGGCGCGGGCGCGGCCATAACGATATGGATAGACCTGTCGGACGCGACCGGCACCGAAGTGTATTATTTTATCACGGGCACCACCACGGGCACCGGCAACTTCGGCGGGAGCGAGACATCCAACAACAGGGGCGGGAGCGGAGGAGGCTCGAGCGTCCTTAAGCAGGGAAGCGCCACCGGGAACATATTGGTGGTCGCGGCCGGCGGCGGAGGCAGCGGAGGTAACACCGGCGGGAACGGAGGTTCTGCCGGATATCCCGGGCTCACAGGCGGAGTGGACGTAGGACTGGGTACGGTATACCCGGGCGTAAAGGCGCCGGGGACCGCCGGCGGTAACGGCGGCAGCATCAACGGACCGGGTCTGCGCGGTCAGAAAAGCGCGGGCGACGGTTACGGCCTTCCGGTGAACAATTCTCAGGGAGGAGGCAATGACGGGGGCGGCGGCAACGGTTCAAGCGCAACAGGCCGCGGAGGCGGAGGAGGCGGCGGCACGGCCGGCGGGCCCGGCGGAGGAGGCGGCGGAGGGAACGGATACTACGGCGGCGGCGGGGGCGGAGGAATGGCCGGCGGCGGGGGAGGCTCCACATATATCAACAACATTATCGTGGGCACATTCGATGAAAAATACGGTATTGAGAGAGTGGGGGCCAACACGTCGGAGGACGGATACGTCTCCGTATTGAAATTCGCCGAACCGCATCATGTGACGATCCAGTTCGACTACCAAAAGAACAATTATACGGGCGTTTCAACTCCTTATAATTCAGCAAGGATATACAATGCGGAAGACAAGGACATAACAAGCACGGCATTGCCGTTCCTGGAATTCATATACAGCGGTTACAGGGTGGACGGAGTGTCGTACGGTCCGAGCACAACAGCCCCGACCAATGCCGGAACTTATACGGTGGAGGCAAAATTCCTGCTGCCTATCTTCTATTTCACAAGTCCGGATAACGATACGACAAGGAAGGCACCGGACGTGACCACCAGCGGAGGCATTCCCTCAGGCGGCGGCATTCTGAGGATCATGCCCATATTGATAGACAAGCCGACAGAGGGGATCAACGAATTCCCGTATAACGGCAATGAGAGGACATACACACCATCAGGCTACGTCGCGGCGAGAATGATGACCGTCAACGGTTCCGGCTATACGGACAGAGCGACGAACGTTGGGGATTATAAGATCCTCATCGCGCTCAGAGAGTCATGGAACTATCACTGGAAGAATACCGACGGCACAGACGGCGGTTCGGACCCCGTGTCCCTGGACTGGTCCGTCATACCTTCATACGATGTGGGAGGCCGTGTCACGCACTACGATATCGATGCCGACGACACACCGTCGGCGGACCACGGAGATCCGCTCTCAGGCGTCCTGCTCAGATACACAGTGACGAGACCAGCCATGGGCGGCCAGCCGGAGACGGAGTACACGACGGGCACGGTGACCACGAATGCGAGCGGAGTTTACGTCATACCTGATGTTCCGAACGGTTACGATGTCCGTATAACAGCGGTAACACTGACAAATTATACAGACCCTCAACCGGCCCCTGCGGCAGTTCGCACGGTGAGTTCCGCGGACATAGATGATTTCAATTTCACGATGAAGCACAGCCAATCGGTGAGTCGTACGCTCACGATCACGGTCGCTCATCCACTCGCCGTGAATCCAAACCCTCCTCACAGCGATGCCGGCGTGATGCCGGGCGTTCTGATAAAATACAACATCTACAACCCGCAGACGGGCACGACCGTGTCGGATCAGGGAACGACGAACGCTTCGGGACAGCTTGTCATACAGAATATAACGAACGGATGCAACGTGAACATAATCGAAGTGTCAAAGATCGGTTATACACTTGACCAGACGCTCCCCATTGCTCCGATCCATATGAGCGGGAACAGGTCCGAATCATTCACGATGAGCCATCACGACACATCGATATCATT
>JAIRJQ010000128.1 GCA_031260545.1 Methanomassiliicoccaceae archaeon
GGTCAGATAGTTCTTTGCCACCGTCACCTCGCTCTGAACCGGTCTGCTGCCTTTGAACGCCGTAAGACCCATGAACGGCAGTTCAGCATTAGCTCGCTGATCAATGATCTCAGCGGCAGTATGTCCGTGCGACGCATAATGTAATTTATTTTGCATCTTTTTGAAGAATAATTGTGCCGTTTCGTTTTTTCCGTCGTAGTCGATACTGGTTGCGAACAGATCTAGAACCTGCCGGTACAGTACCTTTTCACTCGACCTTATGTCTCGTATCCGTTCCAACAGTTCTTTGAAATAATTACCGTCGCCGGCCTCCTTCAACAGCCGATCGTTGATGGCAAATCCTTTTTTGATGTATTCGTGGAGGATATTCGTCGCCCATACCCTGAATTGTGTGCCTCTCAGAGATTTCACACGGTATCCGACCGAGATGATAACGTCAAGGTTGTAATATTTGGTCTTATAGTTCTTGCCGTCTGCGGCAGTTGTTAAGTAATCCTTACTAACTGAATTTCTCTCAAGCTCCCCTTCTTTGAAAACATTCGCGATGTGCGTGGTGGAGAACAGAATGCTGTTCGAATCCCTTCAAGCCCGCCGTCCTCCGAACGCTATGCATATCCTCATTCACCGAACACGGTGCCGCGTCTCTGTGAACACGCCCTTATACGCTTCCCTCGCTCTCTTTTTCCGCTCTCTGTTTCAGGGCCGATCTGTTCGTGTTGATGGTCCTCCGGAACACAACAAAGCGCATGAACAAGAATTCCGTTACACCGTTGATCAGCATCGTACCTATGAGTATCAGGTATTCCATATCCGGATACGATGCTGCGAGACTGACGCCCCACAATATCGAAAGAGGTGTGAACACAAGATAATAACAGAACACCTTTGACATCGCGACAGGTACGTTAGCTACCGATCTGAAAGTATAATGGCGGTTTATCGTGAAATTCCAAAGTACCGACAGAGTGAGCGCAATGAAGTAGTTCCAGCCGTATTCGCTCATATCTCCGAGAAAATTGAATTCTTTCAGCATTGCGAACGAGATCAGCTGTATGACGCCTGCGGATATTGCGATCAGCCAATACTTCGCGACCATGAACACATTTTCCTTAGGCGTGAATTCCGTCTGACCCTGCGGCTCCGTGTTCTTTTCATTTTTCATAAAATACGCCCGACCGGCAATGCCCGTATATCATGCAGAACCGCGAGTCTGTATAAAAACATTCAATTTCAATATGCAACCAAATATCAACGGTGAATGCGTCCGTACAAAGTGAACATTTTTATTGAGGTCGTACGTAGACGTACTGATGCTCGGAGATATAATACGCGTCGTTTGGCTGGTGTTCGGGACGGACCGTTTAACAACGCAGGAAATAGAGGGACGTCTCGAAGAACAATTCAATTACAGATGTCCGGACGACTTCGCGAAGACATTGACAAAACTTAAACAGGCAGGATTCGTTAAAGGAGAGGTATCGGTCGAACGCGGGGGATGGGTGTGGTGGGTGGACGACGAATGCAGATCGTCCGACCTTTCCAAGATCATGTAACGCTGAATTGATATATCCGCCGGGCCTGTGGATACGGGGAGAAAATGAACTTCAAGGAAGAGGAGGTGCTCGCAGGATGGGAGGACATCCTGTCGAAAAAGTATCAGCTTGAAATGACCAAGATAGCTGACAGCTTCCCGGAAGAAAGGAGTGTTTTCGTCTCTTACAAAGATATTGATGAATATAATCCGGACCTTGCGATGTTCATCACGGACCGGCCGGACAGGTGTCTGGCGTTAGGAAGGAAGGCAATAAGGAATCTTATGCCGCCGTCATGGGACAACAAAGGAACGATAAATCTCAGAATCATCAAGCTTCCCAGAGACAATCGCGTTGAAATAAGAGCGTTAAGATCGGAACATCTGCGGAAACTCGTAGCGATCGAAGGATTGGTAAAAAAGACAACGCCCGTGAAACCCAGGATGACGAGAGCGTTATTCGTATGTACAAAATGCGGCGCAGAGCAATGGATCGAACAGACAGGCATGCGCATCCGTAAACCGACGATGTGCACAAGTTCGGACGGAAGCTGCAACAGGTCTTTGGCAAAATTCGATCTGTCCGAGGAAAGGTGCGTTTATCTCGATACTCAAAAGATCGAAATTCAAGAATTTCCGGAGGCGCTGAAAGGCGGGGCGCAGCCGGAAAGGATAATGGGCTATCTGGAAGACGATATCACAGGATCTGTGTTCCCGGGCAACCGCGTGATACTGAACGGCGTGATAAAGCAGGTGCAGAAGAGCGAAAGGGATGAGTCCGCGGTCTTCGAAACGTACATGGACATTCATTCCGTCGATTTCGAGGAACAGGAGTACGACGAGATCCTGATAACAGAAGATGATGAGGCCGAGATACAGAGGATGTCCAAGGACGCCGAGCTCTTTGAGAAGATGATACGTTCCATATCGCCGACGATATACGGTCTTGAGACGGAGAAGGAAGCGATCGCGTTACAGCTGTTCGGCGGGACGCCGAAGAAGATGGAGGACGGCACAGTTATACGGGGGGACATACACATCCTTCTGGTCGGGGACCCGGGAGTGGCAAAGAGCCAGCTGCTGCGTTATATGACCACGTTAGCGCCCCGCGGGATATATGCGTCAGGAAAATCGGCATCCGCCGCCGGTCTCACTGCAGCTGCGGTGAAAGACGACTTCAGCGGCGAAGGCGGGAGATGGATGCTTGAGGCAGGCGCACTCGTGCTGGCCGATAAAGGATTGGCATGCATCGACGAGCTGGACAAAATGTCCGAGCATGATACGTCTGCGCTGCATGAGGCGATGGAATCTCAGAAGATATCGGTCGCAAAGGCAGGCATCACAGCCACGCTGCCGTGCAGATGTTCACTGCTGGCCGCCGCGAACCCCAAGAGAGGAAGGTTCGGCGACGGGGACATAGGCGAACAGATCAACCTGCCGCCGACGCTGATGTCGCGTTTCGATATGATATTCACGCTCAAGGACAAACCCGATCCGAAGGCCGATACGAGACTGACGGAACACATACTGAACGCCCACCGGAGAGGCCAGGTAAGAAAAAGCGGCACGACCGAAGGCATGGAGGACCTGGCAGGAAAGATAATGGCCGAAACGGGATCGATAACCCCCTCTTACGCAAGGGACATAATGAGGAAGTATGTCGCCTACTCAAAAAGAATAACGCCGGTGATGTCGGATGATGCGTACAGCAGGATACGCGAAAATTATCTTAAGATAAGAGCGACCGGGGGCGGCAATCTAAAATCGGTGCCGATAACCGCGAGACAATTAGAGGCATACATACGTCTGTCGGAAGCGTCCGCCAGGGCGCGGTTAAGCAGGATAGTGACGAAAGAGGACGCTGAACGTTCGATAAGGATAATTCATTATTATTTAGACAAGGTGTTCGGAAACGAAGGGACAACGGTATGGGATTCCGACCGCGTCTCGACAGGGATGCCGGCCGCCGTGAGAAATGTAATGCAGCTTGTAAAGGACACGATACGCGAGTACGTCGCGGAAAAAGGAGTGGGCATATCCAAGGGCGAGCTGCTGGGGGCGCTGGCAGGCCAGATACAGGAGAAGGAAATACTGTTAGCGTTGAAAAAAATGGATGCCGAGGGAGAGATATACGCCCCGGCATTCGATGTATACAAGCTATTGGAGTGACAGTGATGATATCAGTGCGCATACACATAAGGGACGGCGAACGGATACTTGCGGCGTGCGATCATGAGCTGCTGGGGCAGACGTTCACCGGCGACGGGACACGGCTGAAGGTGTCCGAGATCTTCTACGGAGGCGATACGATAAGCGAAGAAGCATTCGCTGAGCGCATGAAAAATGTTACGATAATGAATCTTGTTGGTGACAGAACGACAGATATAGCGAAGAAGGCCGGATATGTGTCAGAAGATTCAATAATCGTCATAGGCGGTGTGAAGCACGCGCAGGCCGTGATAATGTGATGTTCTGCGTCAAATGCGGCAAAGAAGATGAAACATACGACGGTCTGTGCATAGACTGCTTCCTTAACGGAAAGGAACTGATAGTTCTGCCTCAACACGTCGATATGGAAAGATGCGCAAGCTGCGAAGAGTTCCGAATAAGCGGGCATTGGGTAAAAAAAGCATTGAGGGAGGCGACGGAGGATGCGGCAGTTCATTCTTTATCGGCAGTGGACGGTCTGCGCATACTGAGCGCAGGGGCGCTGCCCGAGGAACAGGACGACCGTAATTTTTTGGTGAAAGTCGACATTCAGGGAGAGCTCTGCGGCCGCGTCGTGACGGCAACGGCCGAAACGACGGTCCGCGTAAAGAACAGCGTATGCCAGAGATGTTCCAGACAGCTCGGTAATTACTATGAGGCAACGATACAGATAAGGAGCGGAACGAAAGAGCTGAGCGATGACGTAAGGGACGATACCGTACGTTACGTCAGGGACAGGATAGAGAACATATCGTCGACCAACCGCCACATATTTTTGACAAAAGTAGAAGAGGTGCAGGGCGGCGTCGATATGCTGATGTCATCAATATCAACGGCCAAATCGTTAGCGAAGGAATTATCGGACATGTACGGCGCAGAGACAAAGGAAACAGCCAAACTCGTAGGGATCGCAGATGACGGCAGCAACATGTACCGTGTCACATATTTGGTGAGGCTGCCGGAATATCATATTAATGATGTAGTGATGTTCGAAGGAAAAGCATACAAACTGTCGGGCATCGGCAAAGGTAACGGAAAGTTAACGAGGCTCGGCGATTTTCATCTGATGTCGGTAAGGAGGTCGCAAATGAATGATATGAAGGTGCACACTCCGTATAACGAACTCATGAAAGCAACGGTCGTCAGCCGGTCGAAAAAAGAGATACAGATACTTCATCCTGTGAATTATTCCACGATCGACGTGAGTATCCCGGAGGATGCGGACATCGGGGATACTGTGAACGTGGCGGACATCGACGACACGTTATTCTATGTGCCGTGAAACAAGCGGACAGATCGGACATCCGGAACAGGCGCACCGCGCACAGATGACCGCATTGTTTTTCTTTTGCATGTGTATCTACGGGGACGATGATCAGTATCCCCGAATCCGTAGAAGACGCGATCGTGAATCTGTTGCGGCTGGCGAACACGAAACTCCCCGAGGATGTGGGATGGGCATTGGAGGCGGCCGCGTCCTGGGAAACGAACGAGATAGCATACTCGCAGCTCGGCGGGATAATGGACAACGTGAAGAAGGCGGAGTTCATGGGAAGGCCTATGTGCCAGGATACCGGGGTCCCGGTGTTCTATGTGTCCGGGAAGTTCGATGCATCAATAGAAAAGAGCATACGCAACGGAGTAAGAAGAGCGACCTCCGAGATCCCGCTCAGGCCGAACACGGTGCATCCGCTCACCAGGGAGAACCCGGGAGACAATCTGGGGGACGGTATGCCTGTGATACATTACACCCCGACGGATGACGATCACACTGAAATTACAGTATTACCGAAAGGAGCAGGCGCAGAGAACATGACAAAACTGGTGATGCTGAACCCTGCCGACGGAACGGCAGGGGTAAAAAAGTTCATCATCAGCACGGTACTGGAGGCCGGGGGCCGTCCGTGCCCTCCCACCGTAGTGGGCGTAGGTATCGGGGGAACATCCGACATGTGCGTCAAAATGGCCAAAGAAGCATTGCTGAGGCCGACGGATCATGTTAATACGAACGATGATGAACGAAAGCTCGAGGAAGAGCTTTTTACGATACTGAACGCGAGCGGCCTCGGGCCAATGGGATTGGGCGGGGATTCGACGGTGCTTCGCGTGCATATCAAAACCGCATACTGCCATACTGCGTCGTTACCCGTTGCGGTGAACCTCAACTGCTGGGCCGCAAGAAGGGCGACCGTCCGGATAATGAAGGACGGCACATCCAGATACGGTCAGTGGTGATATCATGATCACGATACATTCGCCTGCCGACGAAAGGACCGTACGCAACCTGGAATTAGGACAGGTCGTTCACATCGACGGAACGATCATCACAGGAAGGGACGAGATGCACATGCGTGCACTGTCATCAAAGAACGTACCGAAAGAACTGAATTTTGCCACTTTATTCCACTGCGGTCCGATAATGATCAGGGACGGAAAAGAATGGAAGGCGATAGCCGCCGGCCCGACCACGAGCGCCCGCATGGATACCATGGAAGCGGAAATGATCGAACGTTTCAAGATACGCATAATAATCGGAAAAGGAGGGATGTCCGATGACGTTCTCAAAGCAATGAAAGATAACGGCTGTGTCTACTTGGCGGCGATCGGCGGCGCCGCGGTGTCGTTGGCGGAATGTCTGAGATGCACCGGCATCGAATGGGAGGAACTCGGGATGGCGGAAGCAATGTGGAAGTTCACAGCGAAGCAGTTCGGGCCGCTCGTGGTCGCGATGGACGCTCACGGCAACAGTCTGTATAAGAACGTGGGATCAAAGGTCAACAGAACAATAAAAGATCATTCCTGATTCTTCTTCCTTTCGAACGACTCCGAATGTATCTTGGATAACTCAGGATTTCTTCTGATGTGTATCCGGTAAAGAACCACGAATATAAGCATGAACAATCCCACTATGCCGCCGATCAGCATCAACGAATGCGTAAGGTCATATCCGAAAAGGAAAAGAGCACCCTCTTTCGGCAGAAGCTCAAAGTCTATCGGCGGATTAGAGATATCAAGGCTTTCCACACTTACGCCGCCCTCCTTGCCGTCGGCGGCGAAGTTCCTGGAATTCACTGAAACATGGTAGTTACCGCCGACAGGAAGGCTGAACGAGTACTTTCCGTCCGATCCGGTGACCCTCGTGTATCGTAATTCGGTATCAATATCGTAAACTTCGATCGTTATGCCGCCCATAGGGTTGCCGGCATGAGTCACCGTTCCGGCGATCGTACCGTATGCCTCCAAGAGTATCACATTAATTTCAGCATCGCCGTCATTCGCATCAAGTTTGATAGGAATATTTTCAACCTCCGTGTAGACATCGTTGTGGAAGTAACCTCTGACCGCAAAACCCCTCTTCTCAAACTTTACGGTATATTCCAAGTAATCGATATCAACCACAAATTCGAAAAACCCGCCCTCTTTCCAGACAACGTCATCTATAAGCTTGTCGTTCACATGTATCCTGACCTCGTCAAGGCCCGCGCCGCCGAACTCTGTGACCACTCTACCGGATATTTTGATCGTTACGGGCTCGTCCAGCAGTCTCGGCACAAGTTCGAAGTCGATCGGGTCCATGTCAACGACCAGGACCTCGATGCGTACACCGTCCTTCTTCCCTTTTGCCATAAGGTCATAGGAGTTCACTGAAATATGATATTTCCCGCCGACGGGAAGGGTGAACGAATACTTTCCGTCCGCATCGGTCTTCATCCAGTTGCGGGGCTCGGTGTGAGTGTCAAATATCTCATGGATCTCGATCACTATGTCCTTTGCAGGGGAACCGTTGAGTGTGACGGTCCCCTCAATGGTCCCGTATGCCTCATAAAGGACGACATACAGTTCCGAAGGATCCTCGGATGCCGTCATTGTTAACGTATCTCCTTCCGTACGGACGCCGTCGCAGAAATAAGATTCCACAACGTATCCTTTCCTTTCAAATTTTATTGTGTATTTTAAAGAATCAGTATCAAAAGCAAGATCGAACTCTCTGTCCTTGTTCACGGTAAAAGATGTTAACTCCCCGTTCACATATATTTTGATCCCGTCAAGTGCGGCGCCGGAGATCCCGGAAACTTTACCGGATATTTTGATCTCTATGGGATTGTCCAGCACTTTCGGCACAAGTTCGAAGTCGATCGGGTCCATGTCAACGGCCAGGACATCGATGCGTACGCCGTCCTTCTTCCCCTTTGCCATAAGCTCATTATGGTTCACTGAAACATGATATTTCCTGCCGGCGGGAAGGGTGAACGAATACTTTCCGTCCGCACCGGTCTTCATCGAGCCGCGGGGCTCGGTGTGAGTGTCAAATATCTCATCGACCTCGATCACTATGTCCTTTGCGGGTTTACCGTCGAGTGTGACGGTCCCTTCAATGGTCCCGTATGCCTCATTAAAGATGACATACAGTTCCGAAGGGTCTTCGGACGCCGTCATCGTTAACGTCTCTCCTTTCGTACGGACGCCGTCGCAGAAGTAAGATTCCACAACGTATCCTTTCCTTTCGAATTTTATTGTGTATATTAAAGAGCCAGCATCAAAAGCAAGATCGAACTCCCCGTCCCTGTTCACGGTAAAAGATGTTAATTCCCCGTTCACATGTATTTTGATCCCGTCAAGTGCGGCGCCGGAGATCCCGTAAACATTGCCGGATATACTGACGCTTGCAGGGGCGATATCGATCGAAAAAGTTTCTTCATCGGTATCCTCATCGTTCGCTGCCGTCACGGTGAACTCGAACGTTCCCGAGGTTTCCGGAATTCCGGAGATCGCACCGTCATCCGACAAGCTGAGACCATCCGGCAGGTTCCCGCCGGTCCGCGTCCACGTTATGACCGGATCGCCGTCCGCGGTCAGCGTTTGTGAGTAATACACACCAACGACCCCGTCCTGTAATGTCGTCTGATCAATGGACGGAGGCACAGGATCATCAGCTGCAACACTATCGCTGAAGAACACCGGAATGAACATCGCAAACACGAACACTGCGGCCGCGACAGCGGCCATAGGAAGCCCCTTCATCAGAGGGCAATCATAACAAAAGAACTTAATTACTTTTCCTTATCAGTGCAAAGCGGACCGTGCAAGCTATGAGCACAGATACCGGGCACCCGGTGCTTTAAATGCAACGATCGTTCGGTCCGATAGCAAAGTACATTAAACCCTAGCGCGTGGAGCAAACGAATTCACAGGTGTGCAGATGGAAAGAGCGGCTAGGGTATACAGCAAAGAAGAGGTGATGTCCGTCATGGAACCTCTTATTTCCGCGTGGTTCACCGAAAGGTTCGAATCATTGACGGAACCGCAGGCGAAGGCCATACCCGTGATACATGAAAGGAAGAATGTCCTTGTTTCATCGCCTACCGGATCAGGAAAAACGTTAACGGCTTTTCTTTCTATAATAAACGAACTCACGAAGTACGCATCCGAGGGGAGACTGGAGGAACGCATCTACTGCGTGTACATCTCACCGCTGAAGGCGTTGGCGAATGATGTTAACCGAAATCTGAACACGCCGCTGGAAGAGATGAGAAAGGTCGCCCGGGAGAACGGGATGACGATCCCGGACATCCGGGTGGCTGTCCGTTCCGGCGACACAACGCAATACGAAAGGCAGAAGATGCTTCGCAAACCGCCGCACATACTCATCACAACCCCGGAATCATTGGCGTTAGTGCTTGAAGCGCCCAAATTCAAAGAGCGCCTGAAGAACGTGGAGTGGGTGATACTCGATGAGATACACGATATATGCGATTCCAAGAGAGGCGCATTCCTTTCGTTGACATTAGAAAGATTAAGAGCGCATTGCGATAATCCGATAACGAGGATCGGCCTTTCGGCGACGCTTGCCCCAATAGAGGCGATAGCGGGGTTCCTCGTCGGTGTTGACGACGGTAAGATGAGGGACGTCACACTCGTTGAATCGGGGACCAAAAAACAACTCGACCTTGAAGTAATATGTCCGACGGAGGATATGACGGCGTTATCGTCAGAGATCGTGAACTCAAAGATGTACGATCAGCTGAAGGAACTTATAGACGCTCACGAAACAACG
>JAIRJQ010000123.1 GCA_031260545.1 Methanomassiliicoccaceae archaeon
TTTGACCTGATCATGAAAAGAATTGAGTGTGCCGGAATGGGCGACATGATCGTCTGCCTTTACAATCCGAAGAGTAAGAAACGCGTCGACCATATTGAAAAAGCGGCGAACATCCTTCAGAGGTTCAGAGGCGCGGACACACCTGCGGGGATAGCAAGGAATATCGGACGCGAGGAGGAGAACATCACTTTGACGACGCTTGGAAAATTGAAGGACGCGGACATCGACATGTTCAGCACCGTCATCATCGGAAATTCGCAGACGTATGTGCACAATGGAAAGATGATAACACCGAGAGGATACAGATTGTGAACACACATAACGTACCGCGGATAGAATGAAGGATCTGCGGATATCCGCGATCCTCTTTTTGACGTTCTTTCTTTACAGAGTTCACAATAACTGTGATTCATACAGTTTAAAGTGTTTGAAAGAGGTTTCTAGGAGATTGTGTCTTCTCAGATGTACTGATGAAAAAAGTTTGGAAATGGTTTGAGGCTCGAATATGAGGCAAGCGGCCTTCGGCCATTAATGAGATGTTTGTCGTGGTGCCGGCCCGGTGAGCGACGAAACAGACCGGGACGGAAGCATGATGTGTATCTGCATTGTTACCTCAAATTGGATATATCATCCAACCATATGGTTAATGCATATTTTCATATTTATTTCTTTTGAAAAACTCACTTCGTTCGTGATCCGAAGAGGAACTGGCCTATGTGTCTTCTCACATAGTTCAAAACTTCATCCGTAATGTCGGCCCAAGATATTCTTGGGCCCGCTCCGGCATGTGCACAAGCATCACATCGCGATGCCGGATATCCCGCGGACGGCATACTTTCGCCGATATCATCGGATGATCGCGATGTCCCGATGATATCGGCTGAAAAATTTTATCCGAGATCGATTATCTTGTTGACCAATATCTCTGTGATGTAAGGATCGTCGCCTATCGCCGTCGCGTATTTTACTTCGATCTTTCTTCCGTTTATATTCGCGGTTCCGATGAAACTGTTCTTCGGTATCCCGAGCTTCGGAGGTATATCTTCAGTTAGATGCACACCGGACGCGATGAATAAAGGTAATGCGTATATCTTGTCGATACCATCCTCCGCCATTCTCTCCAGCGTTTCCTCGATCAGCGGCGAGGACGTTTCGTTGAACCCTATATACACGTTCTCGAACCCTCTCTCTCTGAGACGTTTCGCGTGAAGTTCCATTATGTCCTTGTTGTAGTTCAGCTTCGAACCGTGCCCTATTATCAATACTCCCTCTTTCATATCAATCACATATTCTTTTCTTTATTGCAGCTATCAGCTCTTCGAATGTTGCCCTCTCGGGCATTATGTCCACATTTAAACCAAGATCTTTGATCATATCTGCCGTCGGTCTGCCTATGGCGGCGATCTTGGCATTCTTTAACATGTCCGATCCGCCTCTCTTCTCGGCCGCTTCCGCGAACGACCTGGCCGAGAGCGGACTTGTGAACGCGAACACGTCGATCTTTCCCTGCATGCCCGCGTCGATCATCGTGTCCAGGAATTTCGGATCGACCGGCTTTAAACGATATGCGGCGAACTCCGTAACATCTGCGCCTGCTGCTGTTAATCCGTCATCGAGGACCCTTGAACCTATGTCCGATCTTATCAGGAATACTTTCTTTCCATTCACGGAATCGGACAGATGTTTGACCGTTCCTTCGGAACTGTATTCCTGCGGCATCGTATCAACGGCTATTCCCGCATATCTCAGCGCATCGGCTGTTCCCGGACCGAGGGCCACGATGTACGCGCCTTTCAGTGATTCTTTGACCCTCTCGGACCTTCTGCATTCCTCTACGGATGTGGGCGATGTAAAAACGACAATGTCCCCTTTATTTATGCTGCTGAACATTGCGTCTATATCTTCTCTGCTGCGCGGTATTATTTCCAGCGACGGCGCCGCCAGTACGGTGAATCCGGCGGCCTCCGCGAATGCTATCGATTCAGCCAGTCTTCTTTCCGGTCTTGTGAATGCGATCGTTGTCAAAACATGTCCCCCAGTATCTCTCTTTGTTTCACAACATCACCTATGACGATTATACCGGGAGCCTCCAGGCCTTTTGATGCTATCGTTGAATGCAATGATGATAGTATTGTCACTTCCGTTCTCTGCCTGTCCGTGGACCCGTTCGTTATCACCGCCGCCGGCGTCCCGCCCGGTAACCCTCCCGACATGAGCTCTTCTGAAATGTGTTTGGAATTGCCTATCCCCATTAATATGACGATCGTCCCTCCCATCGATGCCATCTTTTTCCACTCCGTTCTTTCTTTTTCCCTGTCGGACCTTTCATGCCCGGTGACGATGGTCACCATTGATGCGTTATCTCGGTGCGTTAACGGAATTCCCGCAAGTTCCGGTACGGCTATGGATGATGAAACGCCGGGACCAACCTGCACCTCTATCCCTTCCTTCCTGAGCTCAGCGGCCTCTTCCGCGCCCCGGCCGAACATGAACGGGTCCCCTCCCTTCAGACGGACCACTCTCTTTCCATCTTTGGCAAGCTCCACGAGTTTTGCGTTCGTTTCGCTCTGCGTCATTGTGTGATCGCCGCCGCGTTTGCCGGCGTCTATCATTTCGGCATTCTGGCACTCTTTCAATATCTTCGGGTCGATGAGCGCATCATATACGACAACATCCGCCGACCTCAGGAGCTCAAGCCCTTTCACAGTTATCAATCCCAAATCTCCCGGTCCCGCACCGACCAGGAATACCTTGCCTTTCATTTTATCTCTCCTTTTAGCCTTGCGGCAACGCTCTGAAGATCCTGCAGCGTGTGGTTGATCGGTATGACGGAATCGTATCTTCTTACCGTGTCGCCGAAGAACACCGCTCTTATCCTCAATCCGTTCTTCTCCATCTTGGCGTTTATTCCTAATGGCGAGGAACATATTCCGCCCATTATCCTCATTATCGTACGCTCCG
>JAIRJQ010000034.1 GCA_031260545.1 Methanomassiliicoccaceae archaeon
ACAAGACAACTGGCATACTGAAGATCACGGCTGAGATCACAGGCCACATATATGTAAATGTGGTCCCCGAACCGGACATATACAAAATTGTTTACAATTATGTACTTGACGGCGTAACGCAAGAAGATCCGTTCGACGACGGCTACATCCTTCCGGGGCCTGTGGAAAAAGTCTACGGAGACAACACGTTCTCATTATCGTTCATCGTCAAAAAAGGATACAACCTTGTGCTGCCGGTCGTATTCGACCCCAGTTTAGAGATTAAGGGCCCCACGTCAAGTACTGACTCAGAGGGAACAACAACATATGTGTACGAGCTGAAAGAAAATGCAGAGATCACGCACAGCTTCACGATAACCATCACAGTGGAGCCCGATGAGTACTATGTGATATTCGACGGAGAAGGATTCATTGCGTTCCGCGGAGACATCGAGATAAACCAGGACTTAGTCAAACACGGCTATGAGTACGAACTCCGTTTCATGATAGCGGATGGATACGTCAACGATCCTGCCAAAGTGCAGGCGGCGTTGTCGGCGGCCACGGAGAACAACGTGGGGTCACAGGGGACACTGCAGGTGGGTCCGTTCAACACGTTCTACACTCTGCTTGTAAAAAATGTGCAGGGGACGATCCACTTTGAGATAAACACCGTGAAAACATGGACGATAACCGCGGACGTGTCCAATGCGACGGCTGCGTCCATTGTATCGCCCATGGAGGAGGGTTCCAAGCCGCAGTTCACGCTTTCCGCGAATTCCGGATACAGGCTGCCTGATTCCATAACCGTGACAATGGGCGTAACGACACTCTCACAGGGTGCTTCGGACTACACCTACGAATTATCATCGGACAAAATGTCGGCGACGTTCACGCTGACGATCGACGGCGGTATAACGGGAGATCTAGTAATAACAGAAAAATCCGTGAAGACATGGGTCATAACGCTCATGCCTCGGCCCGGATTGGATGTAGGACCTTATACAGGTTATACCACGACGGTGGATGACGGCGCTGATTTCATGTTCGTAGCGACCACGTACCCCACTTATGTGATCAAGTCTGTCGGAACGATCCCGGATACAGGACCAGATTCGATCGAAGAAACAGAATACGACGAACCTACTGAAACACACACATACAAAATACACGAGGTGAAAGAGGATCTGATAGTATATGTGTCAGTGTTTAAGACATGGACAATAAACGCGGACGTGTCGAACGCAACAACGACGCCCTCGCCTTTAACATCACCGGTGGATGACGGAGATCCGCTTCAGTTCACGCTTTCCGCAGCCGAAGGGTACAGGCTGCCTGAAGAATTGACCGTGACGATGGCCGCTACGCTGGCGACCTTATCGCTCGTGCCGGATGTGGATTACACATACACACTGTCTCCGGACAGAACATCGGCGTCATTCACACTCACAAGGCCCGGCGCTGTGATAGGGGATGTGGAAATAACAGGAGCGTCCGTAAAGACGTGGACGGTCGAGATAAACGTATCCGACGGAGGATCCGCGGAACCGACGGTCGTATCTCCGGTCGACGACGAAAGTACGTTGCAGGAATACACCCTTTCCGCAGCTGCAAAGTACAGGCTGCCTGACACAATAACAGTGACGATGGGAGGCGAAACGGTCCCGAGTGAAGACTATACGTACAACAAGCTCACAGGAGAGTTCAGTCTTAACGTTCCGGTGACCGGTAACGTGGTCGTTGACGTAACGTGCGTCAAGATCTGGGACGTGACAGTTCCGACCGGAACAGGATACATAATGTCACCGTCAGGTGTGACCGTTGTCGATGACGGTTCGAGCTTCACGTTCACGCTTTCCGCGGCCGCCGGTTACAGAATAGATCGCGACATCGTGGGGATAGACGGGGACGGCGTAAAGAACTACACCGGCCCGGATGCCGGTGTTTACACATACACGATAACGAATATCAAGTCAGACATCACGGTAGTGATAGATCTCGACAGTCTGATCAAAACGTGGGATGTGACCCTCTCTGACGGTAAAGGATACGTACTCGATCCGGCAGGAGGAGTGTATACTCTGGATGAAACAGATCCATTCACATTCACGGTGGAAGTGCTCCCCGGATATCGTATACTCGATCCGTTCGTAACGATATATTCGGAGACGGGATCGGGAACGCTAAGCATGACGCAGATAAGCGACAACGTTTATGAGTTCACGATATCCGATATAACAGGGGACATTTCGGTCTCAGTGGATGTCGAGAAATTATACACCGTTAACGTAACTTACGATGCCGGTACCGCATTCGAATACTCATGGGACGGATGGGAGACCGTGTACACACCCGAACTCGATCCCGAAGGAGGAGTATACACATTCGAGGTGCCGGAAGGATCGGTGCTCCTGATGCGTGCATTGAACTACGGCAAGAATACTGTCATATGGGATGATGATGTTTCCTCCGCAAGCCACAGAGGCCCCACATTCATCGGCCCCTCTACCAGAGGGGGAGAGGACATCGAAGAACTGAACGTGAAACTTATATTCACAGTGACGGTAGAGCTGGAATGGGGTTCCGTGCTGTGGATGATCATGACGATCCTGTTCATATGCAGCCTGGTATCCTTGATGTTCTGGGTACGAACGGATGAGAAGACAGAGGAGGAAGTGCCGGATCAGTAATGCAGGCAGCGAACGAATGAACGGAAGGCAACGGGACGGGGGCCAGTTCCCGGCCGCGGAACGCCGGGAACTGCTTCATCGTCATCAATGCCGTTCGAACTCCTTTACAAAAGGATGCCCAAAGGCATCCGCTTTTATATTCTTCTTTTATTGAGCACTTTTTACGGGGATAAGTTTTTTTATACCGAAGATTATAATCAAGGTCGCTGAATGCCGTTCGACGGCAATGATTAAGCTCTGTTAAACAGAGGAATGATAAATGAGAACAAAAGAGGACGTCCTTAAGATACTAGACAACCGCGTAGTTATATGTGATACGACACTGAGAGACGGGGAACAGACAGCTGGTATCGTTTTTGCCAATATAGAGAAGTACAGGATAGCACAGATGCTTGATGATGCCGGCGTACAGCAGATAGAGGCAGGCATACCGGCAATGGGCGGTGATGAGAAATCCGCCGTGAGGCACATCGCGAACATGGGGCTTAACGCATCCGTACTGGGATGGAACAGAGCGGACATACAGGACATCAACGACAGTCTCGACTGCGGCGTGGATTCCGTAGCGATATCAATGTCATCATCCGACATCCATATACAGAATAAGATCAAAAAATCGAGGGAGTGGGTGCTCGCCAAGATATCCGAGGCGGTGCAGCATGCTGCAGACCACGGGATGTATATCTCATGCAATGCCGAGGACGCCTCACGCGCCGATCTCGGATTTTTAATAGAATTCGCAAGAACGGCGAAAGCCGCCGGAGCTTCACGTTTGAGATACTGCGACACGATCGGCCGCGAAGATCCTTTCACGGTATTCGAGAGAGTGAAGACAATAATCAAGCTCGTCGGTATCGAGGTTGAGATGCACACGCATAACGATTTCGGAATGGCGAACGCGAACACAATGGCAGGCATCAAAGCGGGTGCGAAGTTCGCGAGCACTACAGTAATGGGTATAGGCGAGAGAAGCGGCAACAACGCGCTGGAAGAGATAATAATGACATGCAGGCACATCCTCAACATCGACACGGGCGTGGACCCGTTAAAGATGAAGCCGCTTGCTGAATTCGTATCAGTTGCATCAGGAAGGCCGATATACGTTTCAAAACCGTTCCTCGGTGCCAATTGTTTTGCGCACGAGGCCGGCATACACACGGACGGGATAATCAAGGATCACAAAAATTATGAGCCTTATGAGCCGGAAGAATGCGGACTGGAGAGGAAGATCGTCATAGGAAAGCATTCCGGCAGAAGTACGTTAATATCGGACCTCGGTAAAAGGGGCATCTCATTGGACGACGATACCGCTCAGCTGTTGCTGGACAACGTAAGAAAAGCGTCGATAGCGATGAAACGCTCCCTGACATCCGATGAATTGTTCAGCCTGTACAACAATCTGATCAAAGGAATAGATATGTTCGACTAATCCTCATCGTCGACATTCACTTTCTTTCTCTGTCTTCCGCCGGTCTTTTTCAGTTTGCCCTGCTCAAGCGCCCATTCGTAACTTTTCATCTCTGCGGGTGCGATAAGGACACGGTCCCCTTTAACGAATTTGCGGTTTATCGTCCAGTTCGTGAACGGTGAGATCACACGGTATTCGTCAGCGTCCATCACGATCTCCGTGGTATTCGGGCGGCCGCGCATCTGCGAATACGTGCCGTTGAATATGTTCACCTTTTTGTCTTTAACTTCGCACACTTTCGTGCACACCGAATCTAAAAAATAACGGTCATGCGTGACGACCATTATCGTTCCCTCATAATCGTTCAATGCTTCTTCGACCGCATGCCTCGACGGGATATCGAGATAGTTCGTCGGCTCATCCAGTATCAAAAGATTTGTTTCATCTAATAGGATCAACGTGAGCGCCACTCTCGCCCGTTCGCCGCCGGACAGGGTGCTCATAGGTCTGTCGACCTGATCTCCGGTAAGCAGCATTCTTGCGAGAAGGCCTCTCGCTTCGCCCCTTCTGTCCTTTCCGATCACCCTGAGTATCTGTTCTTCCGCTGTGAGGTTAAGATCAAGCCGGTCATGGCCTTGCGAGAAATAACCTATCTTAGCGCCGGGGGCGACCCATAACTCTCCTTTGCTGGGTATCTTTTCCAGCAGCGCTTTGACAAGTGTGCTTTTTCCGGAACCGTTGGGGCCGAATATGCCTATCTTGTCGCCTTTCATTATCTCTAAGTTAACATTTTCCAATATCGTTCTGCCGCCGAGCTCTATCCTCAAGTTCTTGGCGGTCAGCATGTTCTTTCCGGATTTTTGGGCAGCCTGTATCTTCACTGTGATCTCTTTGCTCACTTCCGGGGCTTCCTTCTCTTCGAGACGGTCGATCATCTTCTTTCTTGTTTTATGCGTAGAGAAGAACCACTGGTCCCTGTGCATCTCGTCCGCTATCTCTTCCTGCTTTCGTTTATTGGAAGCATATTTTCTGTACTCCGCTTCCATCCGTTCAAGTTCCATCATCTTTTTCATGACGAAGGCGGTGTAATTGCCTTTGTACTCCCTGGTCTTCCCGAACGAGATCTCGGTCATGCGTGTTGCGACCTTATCTAAAAAGTAGCGGTCGTGGCTGATCACCACCAGCGTACATTTCGTATCCAGAAGATGGTCCTCCAGCCATTCGACGGTCGAGATGTCCAGGTGGCTCGTCGGTTCGTCCAGGAACAGAACGTCGCATCCTTCCGCCTGCACTAAAGCTCTTGCAAGCATCACTTTCGTACGCTCGCCGCCGCTCAGTGTGTCCATTGTTCTGTTCATTATCTCCGCTGATAATCCTACCTTCTGGACAGATGACAGCAGAAGGCCCTCGTCCTCGGCGCCCGAACGCGAAAGTTCCTTCTCCAGGGATGCGTATTCATCAGTGACCGAATTCCAGTCGATGTCCTTTCCCGACGTCATAAGAGAATCGATCTCGCTCATCCTTCTCCTTATGTTCTCGACATGCCCGTAAGGTCTTCCGAGAACGTCGTGCACGGTATAACGGGATGATGATTCCGCGAACTGAGGAAGATATCCTATCTTTTGAGTGTTCCTTGTCAATTCACCGGTATCGCATTTTATCTCTCCGAGGAATATTTTCATGAACGTGCTTTTTCCGGCGCCGTTCACGCCTATAAGACCGATGCTGTCCCCGCGGTTGATCTGCAGGTCCGCTTTCACCAGCACCTTGACAGGACCGAACGATTTTGCCACGGATTCCGCTTTAAGCAGCATACACATCACTCATAATCTGACATATTCGGACACATATTCTTCCGTTTTGAATTGTTTCGGTTTTCCGACAGCGGTCACGGTGATCATCGTCTCTATGAGGACGCGTCCGTCATAGCCTTCCCCGAGGCCCACTTTCTTTTCGTGTTTCGAAGAACGTACATCAATGTGGTCCGCGCCCGCCCTCAATGCACGTTCTCTTACGTATCGTTCTCCCTCTTCTACTGCGAACACCTCTCCTTTGCTCATTTTTTCAAATTCAATGCGGCCGAACGGTGCAAAGAGTATACACGAAGGATCATCCAGCGCATTCTCGCCGATGCCCGGTTTCAGAAGGACCTCCACTGTCTCCACGATGCTTCCCGTAACTGCACCGATCGCGTTGCCCACTTCAGAATATTCAGGGAGAAGCAGTTCCGTCTCAAATTTCACGGCCACCTGCGGGAACCATGCGGACACGGGAGCTCCTATACCAATGAGAGGTTTGTTCAATCTTATGATGCACTCGTAATCCAGCCCGCTCTGGCGCGAGATGGCCTTCCTCATAAGGTCGTATCCTACGGCATCCAGTTTGAATGTGTCAGTTTCTTCGAAGAACAGTTTTCTGAGGAGTTCCTCGGCAAGTTTGTCGATCACCTTTCCTTTGGCGAATCTTATGAATTCTGCTTCGGTCATCCCCATCTTGTTGGATTGATGCGATACGGCATATTCGGACGCGGCCTTTTCATATTCCGCGTAAGTTCCTTCCGCATGCAAGATGTCCGTCGGCGTCAGTCCGATGCGCTGGACCATTCCGATCTCCTCCATCTTTGCGACGTTGAATGAAAAAGGATGAACATTCAGTTTAACTCCTGCTTCTTTCAGAGAGAACGGCTCCGTTGATATCATCTCCAGCAATGCATGATCCTCTTTACTGAGAAGCACATTTTTTATATCTTTCAGTTTAATGAAAAATTCTGTATCCTGAACTATGTTCTTGACATCCATGCTCTCCGGCGAGAATCTTGATCTGACGGCGGCGACGGCTTTCAATCTGGGTATCAGCTGAGGCCATCTGCTCGCCGCGATGCATAACGGGACCACGCGTGAAGGCTCAAGCATGAATTTGCTGCCGTTGACGATCATCCTGGAATCCCCGCCTATTCCCGACGTCGATATCTCAGCGGCCATCACCCTCGTCCTTCGTCCGCCGATCATCGCTCCCTCTTTTTCAAGCCTCGGGAAACCGTTCCTGAGAATGCCTATGTCAAGCGTCGTACCGCCCATGTCCATTACTATCGCATCTTCCTTGCCGGTGAGCATCTTCGCCCCGATGAGGCTGGCCGCCGGGCCGGACAATATCGTTTCTATCGGACGTTCAAGCGCCACGCTCTCGCTCATTATCGACCCGTCGCCTTTCACGATCATCAGCGGCGCTTTGATATCATACTCGATCATCACTTTTTTCACAGAATCCATCAGGTCCTTTATTATCGGTATCAGACGTGAATTCATTACTGACGTTATAGTGCGTTCATGGTATCCGAGACTGGATGATAATTCGTGGCCGCATACCACGGGTATGTCGAGCACTTCCTTTGCGATCCTCTTAAGACGAAGCTCATGGTCCGGATTTCGAACACTGAGGTAACTGTTTATCGCCAGACCGTCAACTCGATCCTTCACGGACATCATGAATCTCCTTGCGGCATCCTCGTCAAGCGGAGCAGCCTCGTTCCCTTCAAGGTCATGGCCCCCGGACACCGTTGTATGAAGATCAACGGGTATCGTCATTTCGAATTCCTCGCCGACGCATATCAGGGCGACGCGGCAGCCTTTCCCTTCCACTATCGAATTTGTTGCCAGCGTTGATGATAACGATACCATCGCCGCTTTTTTCAGAAGCTCTTTGTCAAAACCGATGAGTGTGTTCCGTACTCCGACGGAAAGGTCGTCCCTTGTCGTCAATGCTTTGGATTTCTGCAGGACCCTGTTCTTATCCATATCCATGAGGACAGCGTCCGTATACGTTCCTCCGGTGTCAAATCCCAACCCTATCTGCAAAATATTCACCTGTTGTTCTTGCGTTAACGAATGTGAGAGTGATATCAATACAACTATTTAATATAACACAATACCGTATAACTTTTTTAAGTAAGAACATACCGTATAACTTTTCAGACGGTCGTATACTGTATAAAACATCTGAAAGAGATATCAGCGGTTGGGTTTATGCCCCTGGCCTTCATTCCAGTCCGTGACGATGCGGGATATGTGCTCAGAGATGTTCCTCTGCTGATATTCGTTATGTATCTGCGGCGTCTCGGTCATGAAGAACTCATGGTCGCACTTGGCGCATCTGAGCTTCGGGCAGTTGTTCCATGCTTCCGAACATCCCTGGCATGCGAACGTGCGTGCATACATCATCGAAAATTCAAAACCGCAGTTGGGACATCTGAATTTTTTTAATGATGCTGTTGTATTATACGAGAAACCTTTTGCTCTCATAGCCTCATAGTAACTGTCCACCATTTCATTTCCCTCAGCTGGGATGCGTGATGCTCCTCTCTACGTCGGAATGATCAGCGGTCACCTCATACGGTACGTTCCATTTTTGGAATATGCCGTCAAGGACGTCCAGCACGCTTTCGCGGACGCGATCGTCCCATATACCGTGAACGATGATGTGTAGCATGAATCTCGCTTTGTATATTTTATCAGAACTCATCGAATCCTTTATTCTTGTGGGGGCCCGGTGGTCGACGATGCTTGACATTATCGAACCGTCGTCATTCGAAAAGAACGATTTGACGTGGCCTACAAGGTCCGCTCCGTTATCCATGCAGCTCTTTGTGACCGTTACCATAAGATCGTCAATGAACTTCAGGACGTTATCCTTGGATAATCCTTTTGCGGACATTATGTCAATATCGATCGCATACTTCCCGAGTTCGTCGACCGCCCTGTGTATCTCCAAATGTAATTTATCATGCTCGTCCGCGGGGTTGCCGTGATCGTCTTCATGATCATGGTCGTGTTCATGGTCATCATCGTGCTCATGATCATGGTTGTGTTCATGGTCATCATCGTGCTCATGTTCATGGTCGTGGTCGTCGCGGTGCATCTGATCACCCTTTGTATTGTTTGCGGAGCAGTTCCTCTTCAACCGCTTCATCATACCTCGGTGATATGCGCGTCTCAATGAGGTCGCATGCGTACATTATGCCAAGTCCGGTCTCCGACGACATGTGAGATATCTCCGCCCGGGGGTTTATCTCTTTGATGAGTTTCTCTGTTTTTGTTATGTCAGCCGCGGATGCGGTATCGACCTTATTCACAAAGCACACGTCCGCTTCGCGTATCTGCGTTTCCACCAGTCTTTTCACCGCCTTGACAAGAAGGTCTATCCTCGTTGCGTCCACCAATGTTATGACGGGTGCGTGCTCGATGATCATGTCCGCTTTAGCTTCAGAATACTCGGCGGCGCGTTTCAGTCCCCATGGTATGGCGACGCCCGACGGTTCGACGATCACGATCTCCGGATCGAACGAATCATGCAGTTTCGCTAACGTCTCTGAGAATGTGCCGGCGATCTGGCAGCATATGCACCCGCCGGCGATCTCCTTTGCCTTCAGTCCGTGAGATTCAATGAATTTAGCGTCGACGTTTATTTCGCCCACATCGTTGACGACGATGGCCATCCTGTGGCCTCTTTTCATGAGCTCATCAACGATCTTCATGACCGCGGTCGTCTTTCCGCTGCCTAAGAATCCGGCGATCTGTGATACCTTCATTTTTCTCACTCTCCGTATTAAAAAGGGCATAAAGAAGATAATGTAAAAAGTTTTGGTAAGGCTCCCGTTCACCAGTCAACGACACCGTATTTCTTCGTCGCGTCGACAACGGCCTTGATGTTCTCTTTCTTCGTGTGAACATCCGGAGGTACTTCGCATCCGCTCGCGATGATGTATCTTGAGCCGAGTCCTCTCTTGCACAATGCCGTCTTGACCTCATGGCACAGGTCCTTCGTCACCTGGGTGATCTTTTCCACGGATCCGCGGATGAACAGCTGCGGGTCTATCTGACCGCCGACGAGACAGTTGTCTGCGTATCCCTGCTCGATCGTCTCTTTCGCGGACGGTGAACCGGGGATGAGCGGATAGTATGCCATCGAGTAGATCACGGGCTTGAACGCCTTGATCTGTGTGTCCAGGTGCGGAAGGTCCGCACAGTTGTGTATGCAGAATGCCATTCCCTCTTTTGTGGTCAGTTCGTTGAGATCGCCGGCGTATTTCTTCTGTCCTTCGAACTCATCGTACTCTTTGTCGCCGAGGCACGAGTAGTTGCCCCAGAGGTAGTCCCAGCAAAGTCCTGCGCATCCGGTCTTGGCGAATCCCTTCACCATCTCCACGTCGTACGCTGTCATTACTGCCAGTGCTTTGTGGACAGCCGACGGGTTGGTGAACATGTCCATGAACACCCTCTCCGCACCCGCGACCTGTGTGAGCGCGAGCAGCGGGCCCTCAAGGAACCCTGCGGTGATCACCTGCGTTTTCAGAACGTCGCAGAAAAGTTTCGTTCCTTCGAGTATAACTCCGGACCTTCCTTTCTTGATGTCCGGGACCTTGAATTTCTCGTAGTCCTCAACGCTTTTGACAACGGGCTTGTCGACGAACGGCGTGTTCTGCTCGTCCATCCTGACGCCTGCTCCGAGGTCGCCGGCCATGACGGAAAGGTCCATAAGACCGATCGCGTAGTCAAAGCCATATGCTTTCTGGCCTTCGATGAACGCCTGTGCGAACAGTTTCGAATTGTGCGCCCAGTCTCTGTACGTGATACCGCCGTTCACCAGGTTCCTGTTAACACCGCAAGCGATCGGATATGTTGAAAGCCTGTCGCCTTTGGCGTTCGTGATCGCTGCCATAACTCTCTCGATATGTGACATCTCAGCCATTTTAAAACACCTCTTTCAGCCATGCCGCACAGTCCTGTGCGTTCGCATCCCTGTGGTCCGCTCCGATCTCCTTCGCAAATGCGGGAGAAGTGGGCGCACCGCCGATGCATACCTTCACGTTCTTTCTGTAACCGTTCTCAATGAGTCCGTCCACTGCAGCTTTCATTCCGTCCATCGTGGGCGTCATGAGTGTGCTGAGCGCAAGCGCATCCCATTTCTTGGCCTTCGTCTCGCTGACGATCGTGCTGATCGGTACATCCTTTCCGAGGTCGGTGACATCGAAACCGCCTGCGGTCAGCATTGTTTTCACGATATTCTTTCCTATGTCATGCACGTCACCCTCGACGACAGCCGTTGCGGCCTTCTTCATGCTGGCCATTGCCGATTTCGGGATAGCGGGCAGCAGTAAGTCAAGACCGGCGTACATTGTGTGCGCTGACATAAGCACCTGGGGCAGGAATACCTGACGCGCAGCATATTTGTCACCGATGATAGACATTCCCTTCACGAGTCCGTTGTTGATGGCATCAAGGGCATCTATCTTTGCGGCAAGAGCCTCTTTAGCTCCCTCTTTCGCAAGATCCACTTTACCACCGACGACAGCATCGCTCAGTTTGTTGAGTATTGCTTCTTTCGACAACTTCGTTCCTCCTATTATGGGAAATTGATACGCACCCTATAAGGGTGAGATATCCGTGGAGTCATTCACAGAATTATATATAATCAGTTTAGATGGTTGGATGGTCCATCCAAAAACTATATTCTCGCCATTAATAAATTAAAGGCGTGCGTATATAAGTTTAGATAATATACCGGTGATAATTTAAGGAAATTAGGTATGAAAGTATAGCGTTCGGCATCTCCGGCAGAGTTCGCCGTTTAGATGATATTTAATCTTTTCTGTATAATGTAAAGTACCGTTAAGATAACGCCGAGCATAAAACGACAGTATGTTTATTATCTCCCACAGCGATTCCGCGGACCGCGTGAATGAGATGGAATATGAAGAATACATTGTTGATCTGAATGCGGACTGCGTGTGCGGCTGTATGGACGGCGACCGTTTTCATAAGATCTTTCACTTTCCGAACGATTACGGTGCGTCCGTTGTCGCCAACCCGAAGAAAGCGGGATTTTCAAAAAAAGGGTATCGGATACTTCTGTTAAGGTTCAGCAGCGCCACGGATTATAAGGTGGTGACGATGCCGATGTTCGACTCCAGCATACTGGAATGCGAAACATGGGAGCAGGCGGTCGCCTCAATGGGTAAAATAAAAGAATTATGATGCAAAAGCATCATATCGTTCCTCATTTCTTTTTGGATGCTTCAACAGCCGCGTTCACGTATGATGTCCACACTTTTTCGAGGTCCGATCGTGCGATGGTGTCCATTATGTACTGCGCGAATTCGTCGCCGGTGACGCCGTTGGACCTTCCCGTCATGACCTTCTTCTTTTCGAACTGACAGCAGACGTCCAGCGCCATTTCGAGCTTTCTTCCCTTTTCCGTTTCACCCATATGGTTGAGCATCATCGCTACCGCCTTGACCATACTGGACGGATCGGCGTACTGTGCTCTTCCTTCAGTGACCATCCGGGGCGCGGAACCGTGTATCGCCTCGAACATTGAATATCTCGTACCGATGTTGGCGCTCCCGGCGGTGCCCACTCCTCCCTGGATCTGAGCAGCTTCATCAGTCAGTATATCACCGTAAAGATTAGGAAGGACCATGACCTTAAAGTCGCTCCTCCTGTACGGATCGATGAGTTTCGCGGTCATTATGTCAATGAACCAATCGTCCCATTTCACTTCCGGGTAATCCTTGGCCACTTTTTCAGCGATGCTGAGGAATTTCCCGTCCGTTGTTTTGACGACGTTGGCTTTTGTGACAAGTGAAACATAATTCACGCCGGTCTTCTTCGCATGCTCGAAACCTGCGCGTATTATCCTTTCCGTTCCCTGCGTCGTGGCGACGCAGAAGTCTATCGCCAGGTCTTCGTTGACATCGATGCCGTCGCTTCCCAGAGCGTAGCTCCCTTCGGTGTTCTCGCGGAAGAATATCCAGTTAGCACCTATCTCGGGAACGTTCACCGGACGAACGTTGGCAAAAAGGTCCAATTCTTTTCTCATGGCCACGTTCGCACTTTCGATGTTCGGCCAGGGATCCCCTTTCTTGGGTGTAGTGGTCGGTCCTTTGAGTATGAGATGACATTTTTTAAGTTCCTCGAGGGTGTCATCAGGTATCGCCTTCATCACTTCCACACGCCTTTCGATCGTAAGTCCGTTTATGGTGCGCACCTCAATGTTCCCGCTTTTTATCCTGTCCGCGAGAAGATGTTCCATCACGATCCTCGCGGAATTGCAGATATACGGGCCAATGCCGTCGCCGCCGCATACACCTATGATCATCTTTTTCAATTT
>JAIRJQ010000039.1 GCA_031260545.1 Methanomassiliicoccaceae archaeon
TTATCCTCATTATTGTACGCTCCGCATCCGTCTCCATCCTCGCTTCCGCATCGTCCACGTTCTTCAATATATCTAATATTTCAGCATCGGAGGAACGGCATGCTATCGCTATCGCACCTTGGCCCGGAGCAGGGACGAACTCTTTCGTGCTTAGCGTGTGCATCTCCCTCTTGATACCGAGACGCTCGAATCCTGCTTTGGCTAGGATTATGGCATCGTAATCGCCCTTGTCGAGTTTTCCGAGCCTCGTCTCCACATTCCCGCGGAGCCCTCTGATCTCAAGATCGGGACGTATGCTTTTCAATATCGCCGATCTCCTGACAGACGATGAACCGACGACCGCACCGTGCGGAAGGTCTTCCAGCGGCATCGGGAGGATCACGTCCTCACATGACGCTCTTTTCAGAACTGCACCTATCGTTATCTCCCCTCGCCCCAATACGGGAACATCTTTCATTGAGTTCACAGAAACATCTATCTCTCTCGCAAGAAGAGCGTTATCCAGTTCTCTGACGAAAGCACCGTACCCTCCCATGTCCTTCAGATCTGTCAATTGATCTGTGTCCCCTGCCGTCTTTATTATCTTCACACTCGGTATGACGGAATGTTCGGCCATAGCTTCCGCGAATATGCTGGTCTGCGTGAGGGCAAGCCTGCTTCCTCTCGTACCGGCGATCACGCGATGCACCTCAGGTTCTTTCCGAATTCCTCTGCGATCTTTTGAATTTCCGGTCTTCCGTGCTCTGTGCATGTGAAATTGGCCTCAAGAGCTGCCGGCGGCATATATATTCCTGAGTCAAGCATACGCCTGAAGAGGTCCATGTACATCTTTTCGTTACATTTCTGCGCACAGGGTGCGTTCGTGACCTTGTCCACTTTGAAGAACACTTGGAACATCGACCCGACACGGTTCACAGATGCCGTCATGTCGTGATCATGCAGCGAGTCCGTCATCGAATGTGTCAATTCTTCGGTCGCATTGTTGAGCTGCCTGTATCTTTCATTTGTCATCTCTTTCAGCGCGGCCAGCCCTGCGGCCGCCGTCATCGGGTTGCCGGAGAACGTTCCCGTTTGAACGACCGGCCCTTCAGGTCTGAGCAATGACATTATATCCTTGCGGCCGGCGAACGCTCCCGCGGGAAGGCCGCCGCCCATGATCTTTCCCATTGTGCATAGATCCGGAGTAACGTTATACATCTCCTGTGCTCCGCCCGGCGCCAGCCTGAATCCTGTTATCACTTCATCGAATATCAGAAGGACGCCCTCTTTTTTTGTGATATTCCTTACTTTCTGCAGATAGTCCTTCTCCGGCGGTATGACGCCCACATTTCCAAGGACCGGCTCCATCAGCACCGCGGCGATGTCGTTCTTCTCGATCATCGATTCTATCTGTTCCGGAGAATTGTATTCGGCCACGTACGTATCGGATGCCGTGCATGCCGTGATCCCTTTCTTCAGCGTTGTTTGCGAGTTGTCAGACAATACGGGATCGGATGACCCGTGGAATCCTCCGTTCATTTTTATGATTCCTTTCTTTCCGGTAAAACCCCTGGCCAACCGTATGGTATGCATTACCGCTTCTGTTCCGGAATTGACAAGACGGACCATCTCCGCGCACGGGACCCTTTTTGATATTTCAGATATAAGTTCTAATTCCGGAATTGACGGCGCTCCGAAGACGGAGCCTTTTTTCATTTGCCGTTCCATCGCATAGATAACGGAAGGGTGTGAATGCCCGAGTATCAACGGACCGTATGACATGCACAGATCTACGTATTCGTTACCGTCAATGTCCTTTATTCTGCATCCTTTCCCGCTGTCCACATATATCGGGCTCGGGTCGAACGCCCTGACCGGGCTCGAGACCCCGCCGGGTGTGATATTCTTCATGATCAGATGATTTTTAAGCGACGCATCCCTGTTCATTGTTCCAGCTCCTTTATCGCGTCCTCGGCGAAATATGATATCAGTATGTCCGCGCCGGCCCTTTTTATTGATGTCAGTGATTCGATCATCACTCTTCGCTCGTCTATCCATCCGTTCTTCGCAGCGGCCTTTATCATCGCGTATTCTCCGGATACCTGGTATGCCGCAATTGGTACATCAAATCTGCTCCTGGCCTCCCGTATTATGTCCAGATACGGCATCGCCGGCTTCACCATTATTATGTCCGCGCCTTCTTCGATATCCATCGCGATCTCCGACATCGCCTCTCTCGAATTCGCAATGTTCATCTGATGCGTTTCGCGGCCTCCTGCCACTGGGACGGAATGTGCTATATCGCGGAACGGACCGTAGAAGGAACTGCAGAATTTTGCACTGTATGCCATTATGGAGGTGTTATTGTGACCTCCGAGATCTAACGAATCCCGTATCGCGGATACTTGGCCGTCCATCATGCCGCTCGGCGCCACCATGTCGACGCCCGCGTTAGCTAATGATACCGCGATCGCTCCGTACCGTCCGATCGTCCAGTCGTTATTTATCTCTCCGTTGTGAATTACACCGCAGTGCCCGTGGTCGGTGTACTCGCACATGCAAAGGTCGGCTATGACGAGAACATCGGAATGCGCCTTGAATTCTCTTATTACTTTCTGGACAACGCCGTCGTCGGCGTATGCTCCGGAAGCTTCGCTGTCCTTGTGCTTCGGTATCCCGAACAGCAATACCGCGTTCACACCTGCGGCCTGCACTCTTTCAGCAACTTTTTCAGCATCGCTGACAGGATATGTGGGCACCCCCGGCATTGAGTCAGTATATCTGACGGAACTTAACGTCTCATCGAAGAATAACGGAAGTACGAGATCATCTCTGTGCAATCTCGTTTCTGTTAACATTTTACGAATACGGACGCCGGAACGGCTGCGCCTTGATCTTGAATCTGGGAACATCATTTCACCTTCAGTCCGAAAAGATCGTTTGCTATGTCGAGCACATGGGTCTCTCCGTTCAGAGAGGCCTTTCTGAGCGTTTCATATGTGTCTGCAAGCATCCTTGATAATAGTACTCGAGACATATCCTCAAGCACCTCGTTGACGTTGGCTGTTACCACTCTTTCCTTGGCCCTGAGAACTTCCTCTTCTCTTATGGATATCGCCTTACGGCCGATTCCTCCTATTACCTTGTCCGCCTTCGCTCCCATCTGTTCCGCATCAACTTTTGTGAGTTCGTCATTCACTATGCGCTCCG
>JAIRJQ010000066.1 GCA_031260545.1 Methanomassiliicoccaceae archaeon
GGATGAACGGGTCGTGATGCAGATAGGTTCGTCGACATATGAGCCGAAACATGCGGAATGGTTCAGGTTCGAATCCGAGGAAGTGATCGAGAAACTTTATGATGACTGTTCCGTCATCGTCTGCCACGGGGGCGCCGGCACCATACTTAACGGCCTCTCGAGGGGCAGACCGCTGGTGATCGTTCCGCGAAGAGAGAAGTTCGGCGAGGTCACGAACGACCATCAGCTGTTAATAACGGAAAAGGTCGTTGCTATGGGCAAAGGCATCTCTGTTGATGATGTGGATACCATCCCGGAGGCGCTGATGGCCGCCAGAGATATTTCTGCGATGCCGGTCAGCGCGGATGTGTCGCTGGTAAGCTATCTTTCAAAAAGATTTGAATCGATATCGAAAGAGATCTCCGGGCGCCGCTGATGTTCCCTGCCGTATCGTCCTCTTTGAAAACCGTGCCGAACCGCTGATGCTTGTTATATACCGCCGATCCGCCTGACAAAGAAATATATCCTATATCGCAATGTGATATGGTCCGGTGACAAAAATGCATGTGATATCGATGATAGTGGATGATGCGTTCGGGGTCATGCAGCGTGTGATGGGCGAATTCACACGTAATAAGATAAACGTTGAAACGATAGTCGTCGGTAAGTGCGAACTGCCGGACAAGGCAAGGATCGTGCTGTCCGTTGTCGGGAAGGATGCAGCGGAAACGGCAATGGCCAGGCTCGAAAGGCTTCAGGGTGTCAGTGATGGCCGGCTTGTCCCCCCGGAGGGACAGTCCGCGTATGCGCTGATATCGACGTCTGACGGGAACGTCGGACTGATAGGCGGATCGGCACAGGTCGAGGAGATAATAGAACGTACCAGACCTAAGAGGTACGTCAAAGCGCTTAACGCTCTGTAAGAGGGAAATGAAATGGAAAAGACCAGCAAAATATGGATGGATGGAAAGTTTGTCGATTGGAACGACGCAAAGGTTCATGTCCTTGCGCACGCGTTGAATTACGGTACGGGTGTGTTCGAGGGCATCCGCGTGTACGATACACCCAGCGGGCCGGCCATATTCAGGCTGAAAGATCATGTGAAAAGGCTCATGGATGGTTGCAGAGTAATGTGCTTCGACCTTCCGTACACCTTCGACGAGATATGCGAGGCGATAAAGGAAACGGTCCGCGTCAACAAGAAAGTGGATTACGTCAAACCGTGTGTCTTCCTATGCGGAGAGGCCGTTGGTCTTAATCCGATAGGCGTTCCTTTGAAATTCACTATAACTGCGGTCTACTTAGGGTCGTATTTAGGCAAAGAGGCACAGGAGAAGGGAGCTTCGCTTGTCACGTCCTCATGGTTCAGACCGTGGAACCTGGCCGCGCCGGCCGGCTGCAAGGTGAACGGTATTTACGTTACATCATGCCTTGCTAAGATGGAAGCTAAGAAGCACGGGGCTGACGAAGCTGTGATGCTGAACGCACAGGGCAACGTTGCGGAATGCAGCGGCGAGAACATATTCATGTTCAAGCGCGGAAAACTGTACACGCCGACGACCGCGGACAGCATACTTGAGGGCATCACAAGAAATTCCATAATGGAAATAGCCAGAGACCTCGGTTATGAAGTGATCGAGACGGAGATCTCAAGGATCGACATGTTAACTGCGGACGAGGTGTTCATGACGGGAACGGCAGCAGAACTGACGATGGTCGCTAACATAGACAAGCGCGCGATAGGTGAGGGGAAACCCGGCAAGGTCGGAAAACAGCTGGCTGCGAAATACGCCGATGTCGTGCGCGGAAAGGACCCGAAATACGAGAAATGGCTGGACCGCGTCTGACCTTCGCTTCGCAAACCGTACAAAGGCAACAGGTTACCAAAATATACGAACCGCTGTACGCTCTCTCAATCGGGCAAACATTAAATATAATCTAGCTGGTTGCCCTATCAGATAAAAATACTGGTGCGCAGACGCCGGGTTAGCCTTAGGAGGTATAAAATGGAGTGGATGGAGTTCCTGACAATCGTGGTATTCGTCTTTGCTATTGTAATGTTAGTGGCAGGCATATTCACGGCGTATTTCGGAAGCGGAAAAAGCAGAAGGGTTGGGGCCGCCCTCTTGATCGTCGGCCTTCTTATTGGTGTCCTTTGGGCGTACCTTGTCGGATGGAGCTCGATAGCCCTGTTCGCCGATGTTGCCGCGTGGGATGTCATGCGCAGTGCCGTCATCTATCTTGTGGCTGCGGTCGTCGGTGCGCTTGCTGCCGTGGGGATATTCCTTGTGGCAGTAATGAAAAGCTAAACAGCGGCGTGCGCCGCTTTAACAATTACTTTTCTTATCCTTGTCATTTATAGAATGCGGGTCAGCCCGTCCGCTCTTCCTTATCCGGCGTTTCGCTGCGCCATTCCGTCCCGTGATGTCTCCCCGCTTTTACATACGTGCTCTGTATCACATGTAAATTTTAATAACGGGTCTGCGCATATGGTTTTTATTTATATACTACCTAGTTTCTTTAATATAAACGTGACGAAACTATTATATAGTGGACATATTATCGTTGCACAAATTCGGTAGATAAAACTATCGGGAAAACAGGGGGATGGAGATGGATGTTTTAGGGGTTGTGGAAGATGTTTCTTATGAGGGCCTGATCATCGTAAGGGGGGACGTCACGCCCGAGCACGGTAACATCGTGTACGACTTCAAACAGAATAAGATAGGGACGGTAAAAAGAATATTCGGGCCCGTAGACCGCCCGTACGTATCCGTGATACCGTCCGACAAAACCATACTGAAGAACATATCCGGTAAGAAGGTCTACTTTGAGAGAGGGGCTCAACATGGCAAAAACAAGAGAAGGAACTGATGAGGTCGAGAAGTGCCCGGAATGCGGGAGCAGACATCTTGTAAGGGATTATGAAAGGGGAGAGTTGCTATGCGAGGATTGCGGCCTTGTGCTCGATGATCAATTCATCGACCAGGGGCCGGAGTGGAGGGCGTTCGACGTTGAGCAGGGCGAGAAACGTGCACGTACCGGCGCTCCGATGACCTACACCATACACGATAAAGGGCTGTCCACTGAGATCTCATGGAAGAACAAGGACAGCTACGGAAAAAGCATCCCGACGAGGAACAGAGCGCAGCTGTACCGTTTAAGGAAGTGGCAGAGAAGGATACGCGTATCCAACGCTACGGAAAGGAACTTGGCTTTCGCGCTGTCCGAACTTGACAGAATGGCATCGGCAATGGGCCTTCCCAGAAATGTGCGTGAGACCGCAGCGATGGTATACCGTAAAGCCGTGAACAAGAATCTGATCAGAGGAAGGAGCATCGAAGGGGTCGTGGCCGCTTCGTTGTACGCCGCGTGCAGACAGTGCGGCGTCCCGAGAACGCTGGACGAGGTCGCCGGATCAAGCCGCGTCGGCAGAAAGGAGATCGGCCGTACGTACCGGTTCATGACACGTGAGCTTAAACTCAAACTGATGCCGACGAAACCGCAGGACTATGTGCAGAGATTCTGCTCAGAACTGAAGTTAAGCGGCGAGGTCCAGGGCAAGGCCGCCGAGATCCTTAAGGACGCGTCTGAAAAAGAGTTGACATCCGGAAGGGGTCCCACGGGCGTGGCCGCCGCCGCCATATACATCTCATCGATCCTGTGCAACGAGCGCAGGACGCAGCGCGAAGTTGCGGATGTTGCCGGTGTTACTGAAGTGACCATCAGGAACCGCTACAAGGAACTCACAGAGAAGCTCGGTATCGAGATACAGCTGTGATCGCAAACAAATTAGCGGGCGCTGCCCGCGCATCATAATTTTTTATCACGGACGGAAACGTTTGAACTCTATGTATTCGGAGCCGGCATCGTCGGAACGGCAGAACAGGATCTCTTTCTTGACGCCGTGCGCTAGCCTTACGGCCCTCGATATCTCGGGCCACATCAGCGCCCTCGATCCCTCTACCGCATGTACTAGGAACCGCGCGTGGCATATGTCCGGGTCTTTTTCATAGACCCTGAAATGCGTACCGTACTTGAACCCGGTCTTTACGACAAGACCGTTATCCCTCATGTCCGTGAACGCCTTTAAACGGAGATCGAACTCCTCCTGTACCGATCTTCCGAGACCCGTCATCTTCGATAGGCCTATCTTTTTGCCGTTATCTGCCGATACCGTTACCAGCACCCCTTTTTTCATCAGATAGCACGTTTCTATCAGCGACAGCTGCAGAACATTTTCTGTCTTCTTCCCGAACGCCCCGCTGTTGTATACGGATTGCGCTGACGCTTCGTCGAAGATGAACACCCTGTCCCTTATGAGCTTGCCTTCCGCTTCCGCGTTCCCGGAAAATAATGAATAACCCGATAACTTGCGTTTTGAGACGACGTAATATGTCATGTCGCCTTCCTCGTCGACGATCCCGAATAAAAGTTCACGGCCTTTCGATTGCGCGCCCTCGGCCAGTTCCATGAATGCGTCGATGCTGAACGCCGTTCTCTCTGATACGGACTTCACCAGATATTTGGGGCGTGCGCTGCTTAATGTCTTGCCTCTCGGAAAAACGGAAAGGTCGTGATCGCCCGTCTCCGCTTTCACCACGAACCCGCGCTGACGGATGTCACGGTAGACGGTGTAGCGTATGTCAAATCCTTCGGACGATGCGGACGAATATGTGAACAATGATTCGAATGTCATTCTCTCATCGTTCCGCAGGACCTCAAGCCGTCCCGTTTCAAGAAGGAACGTCGCCTCGATGAGATCCAGTTCCAGGGAACCGCCGCTCAGCGGATATCCGAAGTTACCTTTATTGTATATCTGGCTGCTTTCTTTTTGATCCGCTACTATCACCGAGCTCTCTTTCAGTATTCCCGACACATCCGTATGTACTGTTGGGCCGTATTTATCATTTCCTGAGAACACAGAAAAAAGAAGAAGGACAAGGGGCGGGGAAGCGCCCCTTTTTATGATGTGGTTTATTTCAGCTTCGAGGATGAAAGCGCGCCGGAAATGTACTTTTCATATCCCGCGAGGTCAAGCAGACCGTGACCCGAAAGGTTGAAGACTATTGTCTTCGCCTTGTTCTTTGCCTTCGCCTCCAGCGCGAGGTCTATCGCCGCCTTGATGGCGTGCGTTGATTCTGGAGCCGGAATTATCCCTTCGGTCTTTGCGAATACCACGCCTGCCTCGAACGTCTCCGTCTGATCATATGAACGTGCCGATAACATCCCCTGATCGTATGCCGCACTGACCAGCGGGGACATTCCGTGATATCTGAGGCCTCCGGCATGGATCGCCGACGGTATGAACTCATGTCCTAACGTGAACATCTTGATCAGCGGTGTCATCCCTGCGGTGTCTCCGAAGTCATACCTGTATTCGCCTTTCGTGAGGCTCGGGGATGCGGTCGGTTCCACGGCAATGAACTCGCATTGCGTCTTTCCTAACATCTTTTCCCTCATCATCGGGAACGTGAATCCTGAGAAATTGGAGCCTCCTCCGCAGCACGCCACCATGTAGTCCGGTTCGATCTCCGCTTTCTTCATCTGCTCGATAGTCTCCTGACCTATGACCGTCTGATGCAGCATAACGCTGTTGGTGACGCTTCCAAGCGTGTATTTCACCTTCGGGTCCTGCACGGCCATCTCGACCGCTTCGGATATCGCTATACCGAGCGAACCGGATGTGTTCGGATGTTCGCGTAACACCTTTTTACCGAATTCCGTCTTGGGACTCGGGGACGAGTATACCTTTGATCCGTACGTTTCCATTACCGTCCTTCTGAACGGTTTTTGATCGTAGCTCACACGTACCATGAACACTGTGCAATCGAGATCGAAGATGCTTGACGCCAACGCTAACGCGGTGCCCCATTGACCTGCTCCTGTCTCCGTCGTTATCGTGTGGATGCCGTCCTTCGCGCAGTAATATGCCTGCGCCAATGCGGAGTTGCCTTTGTGGCTTCCGACCGGGCTCATA
>JAIRJQ010000027.1 GCA_031260545.1 Methanomassiliicoccaceae archaeon
AAATGCTGCAAGATCAAAGAAGGCCACAAGATAGACGGCAACGTCGCAAAGGTGCCGTGGGGCGCCACGATACCCGAAGTGGTCAACGCGATAAACGATCTGTTCTCAAGATGATACAAGAGAACAGACCATGAGACGACAAAGTTCAAAATTATTACAAAGTTTTGAACAAATTTTGTTATCACGAACCGGCCTGCAGTAAGTATTATGAACCCCCTAATATGTTAGGTAGTAGTAAAAGGCAGTAGTAAAAAGGAGTAGTATAATATGCCGTTGCCGATAAACATAAAAAAACTCATAGAGCAACGCTCGGTGGAAAGCGAAAGGATAGAGTACAAAGAAGGCTGGAACCCGGAGCCGATAATCCATTCGATCTGCGCTTTCGCAAATGACATAAACAACAGCGGAGGCGGTTATATTATCCTGGGGATCGAAGACGATAACGGGATGCCTCGCTTTCCAGTAAAAGGATTAGATAAAAAGAAGATAAACGAGATAAACAAAGATCTTCTGAATAAGTGCAACACGATCGAACCCCGCTATATACCAATAGTGGAACAGACACAATACGATGGCAAGGAGATAATGATAATATGGGTCCAGAGGGGCAACGCCAGGCCTTACAAGTGTCCGGTCCATTTCGCATCGGACGGAACGAAAAGAAGAACAGACAAGGAGTATTACATCCGTAAAGTATCGAGCACTATATGCGCCAACGAGAATGATACGAAGGAGTTGTTCTCTCTGTCTTCCATTCCGCCATTCGAGGAGAGAATAAATATCGATGCAGAGGTAAGCGATCTGAGCCATCCGATAATATGCGATTACCTATGCGAAGCCGAAAGCGATCTTTGCGGCCCGGCGGATAAGATGAGTCTGAAAGTTCTGGCCGAAAATATGCGCATAGTCTCAGGCCCTAAGGAAAATATCAAACCTCTTAATATCGGCCTATTATTCTTCTCCAGACGGCCCGATGAGTTTTTCAGATATGCCCGTATAGAAGTGGTCGACAAACCCGACCCGACGGGAGACGGCATGATGGAAAAGATGTTCACGGGCCCTTTATATAAACAGCTAAAGGATGCTCTTGATTTCATAAATAATTATGTGATCAAAGAGAAGATATTCAAATATCCCGATCGTGCGAAATCTGACAGGTTCTATAATTATCCTATGGAAGCCATAGAGGAGCTGTTGGCGAATGCTGTATTTCATAAAAGCTACCAGATCCCTGAGCCGATAACTGTCGTATTCACGCCGGAATGCATGGAGATCAAAAGCTGTCCCGGGCCGGACAGAAGTATAACAGATGAGGATCTTAAGAATTGCAGGCTCGTTGCAGCATACACAAGGAACAGGCGTATCGGGGATATGCTGAAAGAGGTCGACCTGGCCGAAGGACGCAACACAGGGATCCCTCGCGCTCTGAGAGCTATAGGAAGGAACGGTTCTGACATGCCGATATTTAAAACAGATGAAGAGAGGGGGCATTTTACCGTCACATTGCCGATACATAAGGTGTTTAGGATCGAGAGGTCATCATATGAGATCGGCGGCAGACATAACCTGACGATCAGATATCTGAAACATTACCGCAGCAAAGCGGAACTCAAAGAAGAGATACTCAGCGTTCTGAGCAGACAGAACATCTCACGAAGCAGGCTTGTTGAAAGATTAGGCTATGCGAAGATGACGGACGGCATGAGGGAAGCCATATCTGAACTCATGGATGAAGGTAAAATAGAGCACACGATCCCCAACAATCTGACGGACAAGAATCAGCAGCTGAAGATGAAATAACAAAGAATTTCAAAACATCCTGCGCCCGTGGTTCATCGCCTTGTATCCCTCATCGGTCCTTCCGATCTTGCACAGGATCTCGCCTAACGCGTACCATGCGTCACCATCATCCGGAAAATCGATAAGATAAGATTCAAGATGTTTTATCGCCTCGATGTGTTTTCCTTCGCCGGATAACATCCTTGCTTTCTTCGGACCGCGTAAACTTTCTTCGATGATGTTCTGCATCTCTTCCGCGGTCGTCCTTTTCAGAACGGCAATGGAATTCTCGCTAAGCCACGGATATCGTTTCCTGAGCATTGAGAAGTATTCGTCCGCTTTATCATTGAATTCGGATGTTCCTTTGACGAATACCGAATAAGGTATGTTCAGCGCAAGCGAACCGTGCTTCACAGTAAGTGTGTTCGTCATATCACAGGCTGACCTTTGCACCGGAAGGATCGCGTTTGATCTTTCCGAACTCCTTGAGTTTTGATATCTGCTTGCAGTCGAAGACAGGACCGTCCTCGCAAATACGCATACCGTCGATAACGCAAGAGCCGCATAATCCCGCGCCGCATTTCATGTACCGTTCCAATGACATCTGGCATTCGATGCCCAGTTCAGCACACTCTTTGTGCGCATAATATAACATCACTTCGGGACCGCATGCGACCACCATATCATACTTTTTTGCGGCGAGTTTCTCTTTCATAAGCTGAACTGCGTTACCATGGTATTCGTAACTTCCGTCGTCCGTCGACACCCAGACGTTCTTCGAATACTTTTTTGTCTCGTCCTCCATGATAACTTCTTTCTTATTACGGGCACCGATCACAGTGTCCGCTCCGGTCTCGCGTATCAAGGGAATAAGGGCGGCTATCCCCACACCGCCGCCAACCACGAGTATACGATCCTTTTTCTTTGTTTTAAAACCGTTACCGTACGGCCCTCTTATTCCTATGTTGTCATTCTTTTTCAGTTCGTGCAGTGCTTTCGTCGCTTCGCCTATCGCTTTTACGGTGATGCTTTTCGTTTCTCCCGTGGATGATAAGGACATCGGGATCTCATCGACGCCGGGTATCCAGACCATAACGAACTGTCCCGCCGTTGCTTTTCCGTCCATTTTGAATTCGAACGTCTTGGTGTCGGCGGATTCTTTTTTGACCGATGTTATTTTGACGATATCATTCATGTGCGGCACCGACCATTTTTTCTATCGACGAGTAACCGAACTCTTTCATGAAGCATTCCAGTCCTTTGTTTATCTTCTTGAATATGTTAATGTCTGAGGCTATCGCACTTCCCACCTGGAATGCCGATGCACCGGCCATTATGTACTCGGCGGCGTCCCTCCAGCTGCATATTCCGCCGACGCCTATCAACGGGATCTCCAATGCGCTTCGGAGATCGTATATCGCCCTCACTCCTATCGGCCTCAGCGCAGGCCCGGATAATCCTCCGAATCTGTTGCTCAGGACAGGCATCGCAAATTCCGGAGAGATGGACATGGCCTTCAGGGTGTTTATCGCTACGACCGCATCTCCGCCGGCATCCTGCACCGCTTTTCCTATATCGGCGAGGATGTGCGTGTTCGGCGTCAGTTTAGCGTAGACAGGAATTTTTACGGTGTTCTTTACGGTCGAGACGATCTTGTGGACCATTTTCACATCCGTACCCATCTCTATGCCGTAGCCTTTCGCGTGCGGGCATGATAGATTCAATTCAACTGCGGACGCCCCGAATATTTCCATTCTTTCTGCCAATGATGAAAATTCTTTAGGTGATGATGCAAATACCGACGCAATTATCGTTCCTGCTTTCGTTGCGATCATCATTTCGTCTTTGAAATCATCTATTCCCGGATTAGGCAATCCCATCGCGTTCAGATAACCGAACGGAAATTCTATGAAAGACGGATTCACATGACCGTCACGTTTCACCGAACCGACGGATTTCGTAACAACGGCGCCGGCGCCGAGTTTTATCATACGCATCATCGAATCTCCGGTCTCGTCCATTATACCAGACGCCACCATGCCTGGGCGCTCAAGTTCCAAGTTCCCGATACACGTTCTCAGAAGGCTCATCCTATGCGTATATGCATCTCAGATAAAAACCGATTTGCTTTTTCGATAGAAAACAGGCCGCTGCCGGCCGCAGGACCAGAAAGAGCAAAATATGTTACGTTATATGGGTGCGCATGGATGTGTCCCGTATACGCGACGATTTTCCGACATTCAAGAACAACAGCGGCGTATATCTGGACAGCGCCTGCCAAACGTTACGTCCGTATCAGGTGATCGACGCCATAACATCGTATTATAACGAATTCCCGTCATGCGGCGGCAGAAGCGTACATTCAATGGCAACAAAAGTGTCAATGTCCGTGGACACGTCAAGAGAAACGGCCGCATCATTCTTTGGATGCAACGACCCGCATTCCTTCATTTTCACAAAGAATTGCACCGAAGGGATGAACATCGTTGCCAAAGGCTTCGGCCTGAGAAAAGGCGATGCTGTTCTTACGACAGATATGGAACACAATTCGAATCATGTGCAATGGGTCGAGATGACCGAAGACATAGGCATAAAAAGGAAGATAACAAGAACGTCAAAGGATGGTGTTTTCGACATTGAAGATTTCAAAAATGAAATGACAAATGATGTTAAACTCGTGTCGATGGTGCACACAAGCAACGTTACTGGCTCTTCTGTTCCTGTTAAGGAGATAGTTGAGGTCGCCCACGACAAGGGCGCGGCCGTTCTGATAGACGGGGCGCAGGCAGCGCCGCATATGCCGGTCAACTTAAAAAAATTGGATGTTGATTTTTATGCGCTCTCGATACACAAGATGCTCGGCCCGTCGGGAATCGGTATACTCTATGGAAAAGAGGAACGTCTGAAGAAACTGAGACCGCTGATATGCGGCGGCGGGACTGTCGGACTTGCAACATACGATTCCGTGAAGATCACAGCACATCCTGAGAAATTTGAAGCGGGACTGATGGACTATGCGGGCATAGTGGGGACCGCTGCGGCGTTGGAATATCTTTCAAAGATCGGCATGAACAATGTAAAAGAACACAGTATAAAGTTACAAAGATTGATCAGAAACGAATTGTCAGACGTGTCATCAATATCTACAATAGGTCCGAAGGACCCGTCACAACGCAGCAATATCTTTTCGTTCAATATCAACGGAATGAATTCGCATGATATCGCCGTGATGCTGGACAACGCGGACAAAATAATGATAAGGTCGGGGATGCACTGTGCGCATCCTTTCTTCGTCTCGCGAAATATGAACGGCTGCGCCAGAGCATCGTTCTACGTTTACAATAACGAAGATGATATTCTAAGATTCACAAAAGCGGTGAAAAAGCTGGCCGCTACATTCTCAAAATGACGTATCGATCGCATAATTCCAATGATCGCTCATAAGGATAATGACAAACAACAAGGATAGGTGTTACTTTAAAATATAGACTATAAGGCGTATATATCACCGTTAAGTTATAGAAAACAGTCGTGTTTCCGATCGGAACACCAGGGGAAAAAGAGAGACATGAGAGGAAACGTTCGAATTTTTATTTCATCGATAGTTGTATCGATACTTTTAGCAGTTCCGTTCGCTTTGATGCTCGCCGATATCCAAGGGGGCGCAGAGGACGATACAGATGCAACAATGTGGGAAAATGGTTTCCTGGCAGATCCCAAAGGAACAGAATTCGATGATTCATGGATACCCGTATCAACACCGCAGGAGCTTGCATGGGTCGGGGACGGAGAGTCTCATAAAGCGGTCAACGGGCTTACATATATATGGTCACTGAGTGCAAAGTACTATCTTACAAATGACATAATATTCGATCCTGACAACCCCGATCATAACATGAACGGCGGAGTGAACATCCAGTTGTCAGTAGTGGTTTCGGGAACAACTTTGAATATAACTCTGACACCGTCTTCCAGCACCATCAAAGAACTTTCTGCAAGGATAGAGCACACTGTAATGGTATCCGCCAGCAACAGTGTACAACTGGCAAATATTCCGTTAGGCACACATTCTTTATCCATAAAAGGAACGTTAACCTCTGGTGAGAAATTTTTATATTCTACAATAATAGACACGACATCGAACGGCACTCTCACCAAAACATTCGATAGCAATGGGAACTTCAACCCGATAGGCACCTTCACGGGTATGTTCAACGGAGACGGTAATGTGATCTCCGGGGTGAATCTAATCAAATCAGAATTTCTGCCATCGGTAGTATATGCGGGTCTTTTTGTTTCTGCATCATCAGACGCATTGATATCTAACGTAGGTCTCGTGGGAGGCTCTCTAACTGTCGCATCAGACTCTCAAATATCTGCAGGCGGCATAGTCGGCGATGCAGATTCATCAACAATAACCAACTGTTATAACACAGGTCCAGTCACATCAGTATCATTTCATCTAGAATCAATGCAATCGTATCTAGGCGGGATAGCAGGCAGCACATCATCGTCATCAGCAATAACCAACTGCTATAACACCGGCTCCATCTCAACGGGGGCAATATCTAACAAAGTATTGTCAAATGTAGGCGGGATAGCAGGCTACGCATCGTCAACAATAACCAACTGTTACAACACAGGATCGCTGAGATCATTTGGTAATGCAGGCGGTATAGCAGGCTACGCATCGTCAACAATAACCAACTGTTACAACACCGGCTCTGTCTCATTTATAGCAATGCAATCAGGGATAAAGGGAGGCATGTATGCAGGCGGCATAGTAGGTCAAGCATCATCAGAATTATCAATAATCAACTGCTACAACACCGGCTCCATCTCATCGACGGCAGGAGGAACACCTGATCTATCAATAATGCATGCAGGCGGTATAGCCGGCAGTGCATCATCTATAACCAATTGTTACAACACAGGATCGGTGAGATCATCATCAGGTAATGCAGGCGGGATAGCAGGCAACGCATCGTCAACAATAACCAACTGTTACAACACTGGCTCCGTCTCAGTGAGGGTAGGAATGAGGGCTCCAGAAGAACTATATGCAGGCGGGATAGCAGGCAACGCATCGTCAACAATAACCAACTGCTACAACACCGGCTCCGTCTCATTGACGGCAGAAGGAGCAGGGCCTGAAATACCAATTCAATATATAGGCGGTATAGCCGGCAATGCATCATCTATAACCAACTGCTATAACACCAGCTCCATCTCAATGACGTTACAAGGAGGGCCAGAACTATTACCGTCATATGCAGGAGGTATAGCCGGCAGTGTATCATCTATAACCAACTGCTATAACACCGGCTCCATCTCAATGACTTTACAAGGAGGGCCAGAACCATTACCCTTATATGTAGGCGGGATAGCAGGCAAAGCATCGTCAACAATAACCAACTGCTATTATCTTATGGGTAAGCTGTCCTTAGATGGATCGCCGTCCGGAGATCGCCTCTACGGCGTTGGTTCACCAACAGTCGACGGAAACTCCAATGGTTCGCCAAGGCCCGGTATCCAAGGCTCCGGCGCAAAGTCAGAAGAAGATATGAAATTATCGCCACCCGACAGTAATTCAGTGTATTATACAGGAATAACTGCCGTTGGTTCCGAGTCGGTCCAGGGATGGGATTTCAACAATACATGGACAATAATCTCAGGGATGAACAACGGATATCCGATATTCGGGTCGTTCGTCGGAATGACCGTAGAATTCACAGAGCAGCCTCAGGACCATAGAGTAACTCCAGGAAAGATCGTCGTATTCTCAGCCTTCGCTGAAGTTAAGCCAACAATGTTGCCGCAGTACCAATGGTACATCTCCACAGACGACGGGGACACATGGCAATCGATAGAGGGAGCGGTCGGCTGGAATTACGCATTCGGCCCGGTGTCAGAAGAGGACACCGGAACAAAGTTCAGGGTATACGCGACAGGGCCTGAGTATGACCTTACGACAGAATACTCGGATGTAGCCACTTTGTATGTAGGCTCATATTACAACGTGACGCTGACGCCCGGAACAGGATACACACTGTCTCCGCATGGTGATTCGGAA
>JAIRJQ010000009.1 GCA_031260545.1 Methanomassiliicoccaceae archaeon
ATAATCTTTCACAGCCCGCTCTGTCATCATGAAAAAAATGAACGCAGGAGGGGGATGACCCCGCTCCTTTATTTCATATGAACGTTTCAGCTCTCTTTCTTCTTACGGATCTTAAGGAAATAGAAAGCTGCCGCCGCGACGATGACAGCGGCGATCACCAGGACCAGGATGTACATCATCATCATATTGCTTTCATTGCGTTCGTCGGAAAGGCCGTCCAGGACAAGCGTGTATTTATCGGAGACTATAGTTTTTCCATTGGAAAGGTCCCATTTAAAATCACTTTTTACCATACCTCTGCCTAAGACCATCTTCAGACCGTCGGATGTGCCGTCCCATGATCTTTTAACAACGGAACTTTCGATCTCGATCACTGCGCCTTGAGTCGTAACGGTGCACATGCCGTCAACCTTTCCGTTGACATAAGCGACCACTCCGTTATCGATCTTAACGGCATATCCGCCGCTTTTCGATGCCACCTTGCCGCCGGTTATGCCTACTGTACCTTTCTGGCAGAATATGGCGACGCCCTCGTCCCCTGTCGCTTCCACCGTGCCGCCTTTGATGAGGACCGCGCCCGCATCCGGCTCCTTAGTGTACAAAGCACTGTGGTCATTGATCGCAACACTTTTTACCGTACCGCTTGCCATTGTGACGCCTCCCGAACCGTAATGTACGGCGCATCCTCCGACGGAACGGGTGTTCTCAACGGTCCCGCCGGATATTATGACATGAACATTACCCAGATAGGAGCGTATCGTATCCTCGTTGTCGCCTTTCACAACGGCACCTTTGTCGATGACAAATGTTCCGTTGCCAATGAGACTGATGAGCGAATCGGAAATATCTCCCGTATAAGTGGCCTTCCAGATAACGGTCGTGTTCTGAGAAATGGCCAGTTCAAGCGTTTTGATAGAAGAGGCCGCAACATATTTTCTTTCACCGTTGACCGTCACATTCCCTCCGCCGGCCCCTGCGACCTTGTAGATCTCGCCTTGTATGGCGTTTTCGATGCTCTCCGAGGACATAGCGTTCGTGATATTTACGGAAGCCTCGGCCCCGAGTATCGTATCGTCGTCATTGTTGTTGTCGATAAAAAGGAATGTTGCCGACGCCAGCAGAAAGAGTGCAACTACCGCCGATGCGGCGATCATCATTATCTTCTTTTCTTTAAGCCTCGGTCTGCTTTTTTCGTTCATATCCATTGATCTCATCTCCGTGCGAGAGAGCAAATGATAATATCAGATGCCCACAGTCTCAAGCTGAACCCGCTTATAGAATATATAAGTGATATTAATTGTAAATCGGCGTTAACTATAGATCATGTATGAAATCGATGAGATCGGATGAACTTTTATTCATTTTACCTGTTTAAAGACAAGCTTTATAAAAAACAGTAAAAAAGAACGGTCAAAGAAAATGCGCGGAACTGGTGAAAGGATAAATACACAGCGCGGTATGTTCGGACATGGTCAACGCCGAAAATGATGTCTCGATGATAAGACGGATAAATCTGATATTCAGGTTCAGTTACACATTCCCTTTCTTCATGGCGTCCGTCTGCGGTTCGCTTTTCGCATATCTGTTCTACGAACCTCCTCTTCACATCGTTATATTAATGCCTCTTGTTGTTCTTCTGTTAGCGATATTCGTCAATTTCTCGAATGACTATTTCGATCACCGGTCAGGCGTTGATAAGATACGATTCAGCAAGGCCGAGGAGATGGCCGAAGCGATGAAGATCAGTGATTCCAAACTCATGAAAAATATCTATTGGGAAGGGAACCCTTTCGATAACGGCCTGGTGACCGACGGTCAGGGAAAGGTCATAATGGCCGCGCTTGTGATCGCGGCCATTGTATTGGCCATACCTATAATCCTGTTCGGCGGACTGATCGTCGCACTTTTCGGGATCATCGGGATATTACTATCATACTTCTATACCGCTCCGCCCGTTGATATGGGCGCCAGAGGTCTGGGGGAGGTCAACGTTGCATTATCATTTTTCATGCTGGTCTTCTGTTCTTTCTATGTCGCCACAGTCAACGTATCCGATCCGGATACGACCGTGTTCTCACTCTTCGGCATGGATATGTTCACTTTTGCATGGGGCATCTTCAACCTGGAGATATTCGTGTTCGCCGTGATAGTCGGAACGCTGGTGGGATTGATGCGGTTAACGGATTCAATGAGCGGACAGGAGGCGCACATTGCTAACGGAGAGAAAAGCATCGCCGTCCGTTTCGGGCTTGACGGGACGGCAAAGATAGCTAAATCATTCATTGTTTTCAGTTACATTCTGTTCGTAATTATGATGATATTCATCAATCCGCTGTGCGTACTGCTTTTCCTGCCGCTGCCGTTAATGCGCAAGGCATGGAAGATAATGACCGAAAAGGAAGAGAACTGGACCATGAAACTCCCGCCGCTCTTCTTCGGTACGGCGTTCTTAACGGAAGTATTCTTCATCATCGCCGTAACGGTACAGTGGTGGTTCGATATCGCTCCGCTTGTCAGTTTATGATCATTTCTTTGACATCGCGAATATCGACGACATTTCTGTTATTGTGAACGGGTTCCCTCTCTTCACAAGATAATATTCCCTCACGGCCGCGAATCCGCATTCTTTACACGAGTCCGTCCCTGCCATGGGACATCCGTCCTTGTGCGTTCCGTCCGGTAATACGAAGACGGTCACGTAATAAGGGCACTTTTTGCTCCAGTCCTCCTCCGCCAGAAGTTCAAGCCCCTTCTTCGAATTGAGTATCGGATGACCGTTCTTTTTCAGTTCGCGTATCTTCGCTATCGCTTTTTTCTTCTCATCATTCGTCAGCGCGATATCATAAGGCGGAGGCGTGATGAAATTGAATATTATTCCCGTAAGTTTTTCGTTATCTTTGACGACCTTCGCTGTTTCCTCTATCAGATCGAGATTGTACTTATTGATGACCATGTTCGCATATATCGCCCCGGTAAAATCGGTGTTCGCGATGTTATCCATCAATTTATCATAAACGCCGTCACCTCTGATGGTGTCATGCATATCGCGCGGACCGTCGAGGCTCACTGAGATTATATCAGAGCCGGTGAACATCCTCTGTGTTCCGTTCGTGGTGTAACCGACGTTCTTGTAACCGATATCTTTGGCAGCCTTTATCAGATCTCCGAGGTCCTTTCCGTTATCTTCCCATAACGTTGTCTCTCCGCCCTCGAAGTAGGCGATCCTTGCGCCCCTTTTGAATTGAGATCTCAGGTCGTTCACTACCTCATCGTACGATAATTTATTTTTTCCGAGGTGCTCGATATTACTGCTGTGTATGCTGCAGTGTTTACATCTCAGATTGCATCCGTAATGTATGATAAGCGTGTTCACCAGCGGTGCTTTGCTTCCGAAGAATGATCTTAACCACCACTTTGCATAACCGAGCATCTCCATTGCCATGTTCGTCGTATGTTCAATTCCGTATAAATGAGATTCGTATGCCAGCGGGCGTAAAAAGATAACTTATTTGTACACCTTTCAGAATTTGCAAACATGAAGATAGGTCTCGTCGCCTGCGACATACTGGAACCGGAACTTGAGCTTTTGATCAAGGACGACCCGGACTTTGTGCATAAAGATTATGTGGAGTTTGCGCTGCACGCGTACCCGGAAGATATGAAGGAAAAACTGCTGGAGAAAGTGAACGCGCTGAAAGGACAGGTGGATGCTGTTCTTTTAGGGTATGCGGTATGCCAGTCCCTCGGAGGATTCCCGGAGGCGGTCGATGTTCCCACGGTGATGCTGGACGGTGACGATTGCATATGCGTGCTGCTTGGCGCCAAAGATTACACATGCGAGAAGAAGATATGCGCCGGCACATGGTTCTCTTCGCCCGGATGGGCGCGCGAAGGCATGGACGGCCTGATCAAAGAGATGCATCTTGACTGCATCGAAGGGATGGACCCGATGATATTTGCCGATATGTTATTCGAATCATATGAAAGGTGTCTGTATATCGATACCGGCGTGAAGAACAAGGCCGATTGTGATTATCTTGCAAGGTCAAAGGAATTCGCGGGACAGCTCAGACTGAGGCACGATGAAAGAAAATGCGACCTCACCGGTCTTGAGAGCGCGATAAGAAAGGTAAAGGAGCTGGCCAAAGGCCAGACATCATAATCCGCGTACCGTTCTGTCCAGTTCCACACGTTTCCCGGAGACCATGTAGATTATTTTTTCTGCGATCTTACATGCATTGTCGCCGACGCGTTCCAGATATTTTGCGATCGAGATATAATACGTGTAAGCTTCTATCGCTCTTGTGTCAACGCGCATATGTTCAACGTTCCCTTCTATCACGCTTACTCTGTAGTGATCCAGTTTATCATCCAGTTCCTCGAACCTCTCCAGTTCCGTTATGTCCCTGGTACTGAACGCCGTGATCACGCCCTTTACCATTTCTACGGCGACATCGCACATTTTGTACACCTCGTCCATACGGTACGTCGTCGGTCTGTCCTTTAAGTAAATGGCAGCTTTAGCGATATTTTTGCTGTATTTTCCGATGCGTTCCAGATACGTTATTATCTTCAGCGCGGTCGCCGTGAAACGCATATCGGATGCCATCGGCTGATACAGCGTCAGTATCCGCAGTGCTTCTTCTTCTATCAGCGATTCCAAGAACGCGACGCGGTCGTACATCC
>JAIRJQ010000016.1 GCA_031260545.1 Methanomassiliicoccaceae archaeon
ACACATACATCGAAGTGAAGATGCCGCTCGTTTCCCTCCAGCTTGATATTCCCGAGCACGTGAGAACGAAAAAGAGCGCACCGTTCTCTTCGACGGATCGCTTCGTCAAACACATCACAGATCTGGCGAACAGTCTGCAAGAGCATCAGAGGGCAATATTGCTTACATGTTTCATATACGACAATCCCGGTTTCAAGGTCACGGAACGAAGCACAAACCACGATCAGGTAAGGGCCGCGGTGGACAAGGTGGCAAAGGCGGGAGTGGAGTTATGGCAGGTGAACTTCAATATTTCGCAGTACGGAGTGGAATTGGTAAAATATTTCAGGTTTCAAACGGACCAGATATGAGCCTGCACAAAGATGAATGTATGCGAAGACCGAAAAGGATATACACTCTGAAAGCAAGGCACCATAGGAACGGAAGACGGAGATATAGGAGGAACGGGGCATGATCATCGGCGAGAGACATAAAAAGAACGCAGAATCGGTCTTCACAGGATTGGAGAGAATTCCGAGAACACGCAGGTTCACGATAGATTTCATTAATGCGAAAAATAATTTCGTGGTCGACGCGACGGGAACGATGCCAAATACCGACCTGGGAATGAAGATCAGGGATGCCATGATCAACACGAGCAAGAAAGAGGCCGGTTATCTGATCACTGAGTATGAATTACCCGGGCCCCCGAGAGTTTACGTATTCCTTGAGACGCCAATATTCAAAAAGCGCGAGGATATCGATCTGAACATGATAGGAAAGCATGTTTCGGACGCGGGACCCTTGGGTCAAGGAATAGACGGTCTTGTGTTCCGTAATCTTCCTACCGAAACTGACGCGGGGAAATACGGCGGCGAGGTCTTTGTGTTCTATAAAGATCCGAAAAGGGTGGATGAAAAGGACTTCAATGTATCTCCGGAATTCATGAAGATCTGAAACACAGCTATCCAATTATATGAACAATAGCCAGACATCTGTTTTTTGCTCAGAGCTGACACTTCGGCCATCAATAGCCTTTGAATGTTTTTTTTCAAAGTTATCGATCATTTTTTCAAAGACCGTTTCCGTTCAGACCTTGAACAGATCCGTCGAAAGGTATTTTTCACCGCGGTCCGCGAATATCGCAACGATGAGACCTTTTTCTTCCTTATCGCTGACCTTTAAGGCGGCCAGCATCGCTGCGCCCGCCGACATTCCAACGAGTATCCCCTCCTTCAGCGCGACCTGGCGGCTCATTTCGAATGCTTCTTCGCTTTCGATCATTATATGCTCGTCGATCAGTTCCGGGTCATAGATCGTTGGTACGATCGCCTCCTGCATGTTCTTAAGGCCCTGAATATAATGTCCTTTGACCGGCTGTGCCTCGACAATTTTTATTTTCGGGTTCTTCTTTTTCAGTGAGCTGCCAACGCCCATGATGGTGCCGCTCGTTCCTAAAGCACAAACAATATGCGTTATCTTACCGCCGGTCTGCTGCCATATCTCTTCGGCAGTGTTCTCATAGTGCGCAAAAGTATTGAATTCATTGCTGAACTGATCGGGATTGAAATATTTATCAGGAAATTCTTTAACAAGCTGGCGCGTTTTTCTTATGGCACCGTCGGTGCCTTCCTTCGCCGGTGTGAGAATGATATGGGCGCCGAACGCTTTTATCATTTTTTGCCTTTCTATGCTTACGGCCTTGCTCATCACGATGACAACCTCATAACCCAAAACGCGGCCGATCATTGCCAAACTTATACCGGTATTGCCGCTTGTCGCCTCGATTATCGTTTTACCTTTCGTGAGCCTGCCGTCCTTTATCGCAGCGTTGATCATAGAAACGGCGATCCGATCCTTTATGCTGCCCGTCGGGTTGAATCCTTCCAGCTTTGCATAGATCTCCACGCCCTCCTTATTTACAATATTATTTATCTTTACAAGCGGCGTGTTGCCTATCAATTCCAAGATATTTTTATTCATCATGTTCAACTCCATCGGACAAGATCGAACAAGTGAAACACTTTCGGATATTATTTATCTATCTCAGCAAAAGGGCTTTCAAGCAGTATACGATCTGATTTTTCGGATCAACAGCGACGGAACAGCGTCAGAGGTATGCCGGCAGGGGTCAGGACATCCTTGACTGGCATCGGGGGCAATATTCAGCCGTCGAAGGGGCATTGTTGCCGCATACCGGACATCGTTTCTCAGCTGGCGGCGCCGGTGCAGCAGCCGGTTTGGGCGCCTCTTTCTTTTTTTTACCGCCAAGATTAAAACTTATTGCTTTGCCTATCGTGATTTTTACCATGTTAACAGTAATGAAATAAGGGAATATAAAAGCAGTCACTACTTATTTGATAGTGAACGATAAAAGATAAATGAGAGATGAAGAACAGCGGGTAAAAATGACCTCTCTTGCAAGGGTCGAAACTGAGGGCAATGGATAATTATTATTAGATGACAGAGGCCTAAGGTGTCAGAGGACATGGTTTTGGACACGATCCTGATAACCGCAGCAGTGTTTATTTTCACATATGCCCTCATATCGGTCGCGAACCTTCCGAGGATAAGGATCAGCCGCGGTCTGGCGGCAGCGATCGGCGGGATCTTGGTATTGATATTAGGGATCGTGTCCGTTGCCGATGTTCCGGATCTGATCAACATCCATGTCATATTCCTTCTGATAGGGATGATGATGCTGGTCGCGGGGCTCGAGTTCTCCGGGTTCTTCCGGATAATCTCGGACATGCTGATAAAACGGTCCGGCAGCAAGGTGCGGATGCTTGCGTACGTAATGATAATATGTGCGGTCCTTTCCGCGATCGCACTGAACGATGCGATCGTACTGATGTTCACCCCGATCGTCATAAGGTGCTGCAGGAATACGAAGAGCAACCCTATCCCGTATCTCATAGGGGTAATGTTCTCGGCCAACATAGGGAGTCTCGCGACGCCCGTCGGCAACCCGCAGAACGCTTACATCGCATCCGAGGCAGGGATATCTTTCATTGATTTTGTGATACACGCCGTTCCGATCTCGTTGATATGTCTGCCGATCGCATTTTTCTTCATATACATGATATTCAGAAAGAATCTGACATCCGATATGCCTGCTCCTGCCGGAAAGGATGTGCCGGTAGACCGTCCGCGGCTTTGGGCGACGGTATCGATAACCGTCGGTGCCATGATAGGCTTCGCGCTCTCTGATGCAATTGGCATAGATATATACGTCATCGCATTGGCGGCAGGCATTCTGGCACTATTGGTTGTGATGTCCAAGTCCCCGAAGAATATTGTATGGGTTGCGAAGAAGGTCGACTGGATGATAATCGTGTTCTTCATAGGCCTGTTCATACTCATGGGCGCCGTTGTAACGTCCGGGCTGCTTGATGAGATGGCATCCGTATTCCCCGGATTCGGAGACGGCAGGACCCCGTCCGTTCTTAGCGTTACAGCATTCTCCGCGGTACTTTCTAACATCGTCAGTAATGTTCCTGCGGTCGTACTCATAGGCGGACTGCTCCCGGAAGGTAATATGATGCTTTGGATGACCTTGGCGGCATCCTCTACGTTGGCAGGGAACGCCACACTGGTCGCCTCTGCCGCGAACGTGATAGTTGCGGAACGTTCTGAGAATGACGGCATATCGTTCAATTTCTGGAAGTTCGCAGCCATAGGGGTCCCAGTGACCATTGTCACGCTTTTCATCGCCGCCGGTATCATGATGCTGATATTCTGATCCGTTCTGTTATCCGGATGTTAAAGTTTTGTTCAATGTATCAATGCGGACATATTTTTTATGTGATCTCATATTCGTCGAGGTCGATGATATCCTCGACCGTAACGCCGCCGACGGTGAACTCGGTGACGCACATTGTAGTCCTGTATTCTCCGGTCTGCTCATACTTCAACGCAAGGCCGTATTCGTCGTCTATCCAGAACTTCATTTCGCCGTTGCTGAATGTGTGCACATAGGACGTGGTATCACGTCCGAGCACCTTTTCCTTTCCGACCTTTACCATGCTGTCCTTGGCGCCTTCATACAAAAATAACAAATGGCCCGCGGTGTGGAATGCAAGGCCCTTGAACGCTTCCACAGGTTCTAACGGGAAGGATTCGCCGCATTTTTCATCACCGTCCAATTCATAACCGATATTGTTGACAAAGTCGACATAGGTTATTTCACACGTTTTGTCTTTTAACTCAAAAAATGTACCTTTGTCGCTGCTTATCTGACGGAAATAGTATATTCCTTGTCCCTGCACATCAAGTGTGAACAATATGCGGTAATTGGTCAGCTTGGCATCGATGTTGCTTTTGGCATTCATCATGGCCTCTTGTCTCTTGTCCATAAAGTATCATCCTCAGTGTGCTGTATTTTTCAGTTCTTCTGTATCCGACATTTAAGCACCTTTGCTATTCGGACATTAGAAAATATTTGAACAGAGTTTAAAACTTCCCTTTCGAGAGGCGAATGCCGTTGGCCATGTTCAGATCTCTCGCAGCGATCATCGCCTTTTTTCGCACAGGATATTGTTCTACAAAAATATAAAACAAAAACGGCATTCTCCCGACGGAGATGAAAAAATGGAAGAGCGGCTGTACGTTATGTTGATAGAACGGGGCAAAACATATAACAAGATCAATGGAGAGTTGGTCAGGAGGCACGTTGAGCGCATAAGAGGCCTAGATGACGACGGTAAATTGGTGCTCTGCGGACCTACCAAAGATTATCCCGGTGTCGCGGGCATCGTCATTCTAAGGGTCAAGAGCGAAGAGGAGGCCGAGGAGATATGCAAGGCGGAACCGTTCGTCGTCGAGGGCCATGCGACATACAAACTTTTGAGTTTGCGCGAGGGGAACAGGGCCAATAACTACTTGCTGTGATCGGCAATAATGATGAATGGACCTATCCGATATTGCAGGATGCCGTGGCCAGACCTCCGACCTGAATTTTATATTTCGACCGCAGGATCAATAGTCCTTGAATGTTCTTTCAAAGTTATCTACTATTTTTCTCAAAGGCCGTTTTCCGGCGCTCCCTGTTAGCCCGTCAAGTCC
>JAIRJQ010000037.1 GCA_031260545.1 Methanomassiliicoccaceae archaeon
CGCATTGATCGAATCGTCCATCGCCAAGTACAGATTGTTCCGTTTGCCTAACCTTCTGACCGCATCGTTCGTACTGTCGCTGCTGGCGATCATATCTTTGTATATACTCTGAGGTGAAAGGATGGACGCCATACTTACCGGGAATCTCATAGACCTCTGCGCCGTCGCGATGCTTCTGCTCTCACTGCTTGCGATGGCCGCATCCAGGATGGGGCAGCTGATAAATGCGTTCGCAATACAGTCGCTGTTCCTTGCGGCGCTGGCGTTCGTTGTGGGATTCAGTACCGGCCGTTTCGGGATATTCCTGATAGGCGGGATCGCATTCGGAGTAAAGGTGATATTCATACCCTGGTTCCTGAGATACACATCATTTCGCATAAAGGCCGGATCGGAGGTGGATTCCTCTGTAGGGATTCCAAGCTCACTGCTGATATCGGCGGCGCTGATAATCCTCTCCTATTTTGTGACGACGCCGCTGTCGGATTCGATCGATATGATAACAGTGAACTGTCTCGCGATATCCACGTCCATGATCATGATCGGACTGTTCATGATGGCGACCAGAAAGAAAGCGATCGCCATGGCCATAGGGCTGCTGACGATAGAGAACGGACTGTTCCTCGGAGTGCTTTCGATATCATACGGAATGCCGCTGCTCGTCGAGATAGGCATATTCTTCGATGTGGTCATGGTGGCGGTGATCGTCGGGATCTTCGCATTCCGTATAAGCGAGACATTCAATACGATAGACGTATCATTCCTCAGGAGGCTGAAGGATTGAACGGTTCCGTGGAACTGCTGCTTGTCGCGCCTGTTGTTACGGCGCTCATATGTTTCCTCATGCCGAGGTGGAAATGGACGGCGATCGTTTCTGTGCTGGGTTCGTCGGCGACCGTCGTTGCTGCCGCCCCGATATGTTATGAGGCGTTCAAAGGTGACGCCGTTGTATATTCATTGTGGTATTTTGACGGGCTTTCCGCATTGTTCGTTATTATAACAGCGTGCATAGGTCTGCTTGTATCCGTCTATTCCTACGGATATATGAAGAGGGACATAAATGACGGGCGGACGACAACGAGGGACGGACGATCGTATTTCGTGATATTCCAATTGTTCGTCTTCGCGATGATCCTGGTCTGTGTGGTCGATTCCGTCGGGATATTGTGGATCGCGATCGAGGCTACAACGCTCATATCGGCGTTCCTTGTCGGTTTTTATAAGACGGAGGGGGCGACGGAGGCTGCATGGAAATATCTGATGATATGCTCCGTCGGGATAGTTCTGGCACTTTTCGGTATAACGTTATTGTACGCATCGTCGCTTAACACCGTAGGCGATACTCCTAATTCTTTGGACTGGTCCATACTCGTGTCGATCGCGCCTGAGCTGGACCCGGGACTGATAAAAGTGGCATTCATTTTCATCCTTATCGGTTTCGGTACGAAGATGGGGCTGGTGCCGATGCACACCTGGCTTCCGGACGCACACAGCCAATCCCCGACGCCCGTGAGCGCGATGCTGTCGGCGGTACTTCTGAACTGTGCCCTTTATGCGATATTGAGGTTCCGGGCGATCGCCGATCTGACCGTGCCGGGCTTCACATCGTCGCTGCTGATCGGATTCGGACTTGTATCCATGATCGTGGCGGCATTCTTCATAATCATATCGAAGAACATCAAGCGCATGTTCGCATATTCCAGCATAGAGCACATGGGGATCATTGCGATAGGGTTCGGCATCGGTACGCCTTTGGCGATGTTCGGTGCGCTTTTCCATATAATAGCTCATTCGTTAACAAAATCGGCGGCATTCTTCTCTGTCGGGAACATCATACAGGAATACGGGACCACGAATATGAACGAGATACGCGGCATGAGAAAGAAGATGCCGTTCACATCATTTGCGATAACGCTGTCATCACTGGCCATTATAGGTCTGCCGCCGTTCGCCGTATTCATAGGTGAAATATCCATAATCAAAGGGATGGCGGATGCGGGGATGTATGCTTTGATCGCATTGTTCGTGATATTACTGATAATGGTCTTCGCCGGATTCATACGTAACGTGTTCCCTATGCTGTCCGGAACGGCAGATAATGATGCAAGCGGTCCGCTGGGGGCGTCAAAGACGGTACCGATAGTGATATTGATCATAGCAACGCTGTTCTTCGGACTTTTCATGCCTGAAGAGATCAGAGAGGTGTTGGAGTCGATGGTCCCGATTTTGTCCGGAGGCAGGATATGATCATTGAGACAAATGCCGCCATAGGCGATCTTGAGAATGTTGTCAGAGAAATGTCATCATCCGGGTTCGGGATCGCATGTATGTATGTCAAAGAAGGGTCGTATGACGTTGTGAGATCCCTGGAAGTGATAATGGTCTCCGACAAAGAGGTGACTAAGATCTCGTCTCATATTCCGGAGAATGTCTATCCTGCGCTGACGCCTCATTTCCCTGCCGCTAACATATATGAACGAGAGATATCGGAAATGAGCGGAATACTCCCGCTGGGCCACTCCGACCTCAGGCCTCTTAAACTGAGAACGATCAGGGACGGATCGTACCCGATGCAGAAGACGGAGCGCACAGAAGGAACATCCCGCCCCGTGCTGCTGCCTATGAATGGTATGTTCGGTGAGGGATTATTCGAGATACCCGTGGGCCCGATACACGCCGGCGTCATAGGCCCGGGACATTTCAGGTTCAGCGTGGCAGGCGAGCCCATACTTATGCTGAGAACGTATCTCGGGTATACGCACAGAGGTATAGAGAAAATGATGGAAACGCCTGTCCGGAAGGACAATACCAAACTAGTGGAACGGATATCCGGGGACAACGCAATAGCGCATTGTCTTGCCTATCTCCAGGTGATCGAAGGAGATGCGGACATACCGCCGCGTGCTCTCTATGTCCGAATGATATATGCGGAGCTTGAACGCATATATTATATGCTGGGCGGTATCGCAGGCATAGCGACCGACACCGCACTTACGGTGCCGGCGGCTAAAGGATACGTATTGAAAGAACGCGTCCTGAGGCTGAATGAGAGGATATCCGGACATAGATTGCTCTGGGGCAACCTGAGGCCCGGAGGGCTCCGCGAAGATATGAGCAGCGCCTCCATGGCGGAGATCGAGAGAGAAATAGTGCATCTGAGGTTCGAGGTCGACGAACTGTTCGGTTCGCTGACGGCATCGCCGTCCTTCATGGACCGCGTTGATAACACAGGGATATTGACGAAAGAGGATGCCGTCAGACTCAGAACGGTCGGACCGACGGCAAGGGCCAGCGGTGTGGAGTATGATGTAAGGAAGAATCATCCTTATGCCGCATATAAAATGATCGGAATGAAGATACCCGTGCACACATCCGGGGATGTGTACGCAAGGCTGAAGGTGAAAAAGGATGAGGTCCTTGAATCGATCAGCATAATAGCGCAGTGCCTGAGCAGCATGGAGCCGGGAGATGTCCTGTGCAAAATAAAAACGGAGGATGGTTTCCGAATAGGGATGACCGAGTCACCAAGAGGCGAGGTCATTCACTGCGCCCATGTACTGAAAGGGAATATATGGAGGTATAAGGTCAGAGATCCGTCATTCCCGAACTGGCCCGCGCTGGAACTTGCGGCGCTCGGCAACATAATACCGGACTTCCCGCTTGTGAATAAATCATTCGACCTCTCGTACAGCGGGAACGATCTGTAGGTGATATGATGAAAAAAGGACCGTTCAGAAGATCGATCGCAAATCTCTTCTCATTTAATGTCACTACAGAGAACCAGGAGGTCCTGTTCGCAAAAAGATCCGTTATGCCTTTCGCCGGCGAGGAATGTGACGACTGCGGAAAATGCGCTGATATCTGTCCGTCGAAAGCGATCGTCATATCGCAGAAGTGGACCGTAGACATCGGAAAGTGCATACTGTGCAAAGAGTGTATCTCGGAATGTCCCGCGAATGCCATATCCCTGGTGGAGGCTCCGGATTATGCTTTGAAAAGAGAGGATCTCATATTCAGGCGCGGCGATGGAACATCCCGTATTGCCGGAACATTGGATGGCGAAAAGCTCAGGACGATGAGGAGGTCCGTGAACATACGCGAAGTGGACACCGGGTCATGCAATGCGTGCGAGGTGGAGGTGAACATGCTTGCCAATCCGTTCTATGATATGGAACGTTTCGGAATAAGGATAGTGGCGTCGCCCAGACACGCGGACATGCTTCTCGTCACGGGGCCGCTGACCGAGAATATGTACAATGCGCTGATCAAGGCGGTGGCGGCCGCACCTGACCCGAAGATCATTGTGGCGATGGGGTCCTGTGCGATATCCGGAGGGGTGTTCGCAGACGGTACAGTGATCGGAGAGGGGATAAACGATACTGTTAACGTAAATATGTTCATACCCGGATGCCCGCCCGCGCCGGACAGACTTTTAAGGGCGATGCTGTCCGCATTGGGACGGAAGCCTACTGAACGACAATGACGATGCGGTTCGCGTTCCTCATGACCTGTTCGGAAATGGTGCCCATGAGAATGCGGTCGATCGCCGTCTTATCGCTGTGGCCGACGATGATCGCTTCGGCATTGATCCTCTCGGCCGCGGCGATTATCTCTTCTGTGGCGGGACCTATACCGATCAGCGTGGATGCGACCGTTCCTCTCTTGGAGGCTTTTTCCTTGGCGGCCTCCAGACGGGCCTTTATCTGACCTAGTTTGTCCCCGCTGTCCGCAGCATCCTTGGATGTGATCGATGACAATATGTAAAGCGGCTGCCCGTATGCAAGGGCATACCCTATCGCATAATCCAGGACCTTATCGCTCTGTGACCTCCAGTTGTATGCGAGAAGAATAGTCATCGTATCTTAATCCTCAGATGGGATATAAACGATTTGTTAATGTTATTCCGATTGATCGAACGAATGATCATGCATATGGCCTCCGGCGGCGGATGTACCCTGTAAATTCATCGAACGCTTTGAACAAAAACAGCGACACCTGAGCGGAACCGTTCATTTATGTGCAGAAATAATTAAAGGAGAGGGGTTGTCCCCTCTTTTTGTTGTTTTAGGCTTTCTGTTACATTCCTGGTCTCAGAAGAACCTGCGTGCGACCAATAACAGTATCACCATTACCACCGACACTACGATCACTGCTGGCAGAACCACGCCGGTCGAACCGCTCGATTTGATGGTTATCGTGAATTCCATTATGTCGTAGCCGCCGGCGTTCTCGGCTTTCACCGTGAATGTGAATGATCCGCTCGCGGTCGGTTTCCCGGAGATCACTCCGTCTGGCGAAAGTGTAAGTCCATTCGGCAATATGCCGTCGAAGAGCGACCATGTTGCCGTATCCGTGCTCGTAAGGGCCTGACTGTATTCCGTCCCGACCGTTCCTCCTGCCAGAGGAGCAGTTGTGATCCCGAGCTTGACGTATTTGGCCCATTCAACGGATGTTGAATATGTCCCTGCTGTGAAATCGATGGCGGGTTTTGCCCCGGTGCAGTTCCATGCTGCCGATTCCTGGCCGTCCTTGACCGTAAGGCCGATGCTTGTGCCGTCACGGGAGACCGGGACCTCGATAGTGTCCACCTCTACAATACTGCCGACAGGTGCGTACAGGTCGCCTGTGCAGGTGCCCTGCAGATATGCTGCCACGCCCCACACACGGATCGCATAGCCCCCTTCCCCTGCCTGCACAACGCCGCCAGTGACAATGACGATACCGCCGGATGATATGCCTGTGCCGTTCGCGCCTGTCGCTACGACCGCGCCGCCGCTGACGGTCATTTTAGCATTGCCGTTGAGGCTGACGCCGTTGTTCACACCCTCGATGATACCGTAGTTGATCACGTCCGCTGAACTGACAGAATAAATGCCGTCAATGCCCTTTATCGTACCAGAGTTATCAACGATACCGCCGCCGGAACCGATCCGCACACCGTTTTCTTTACCTTCGATGTAGGCACCGGCGAAATTGAATACATTGATGAACGCATTGCCGCCTACAATACCGGCGAATGTGTTGCCGACTATCCGGCCGTAGTTGTCAACTACGCCGCTGCTGTATAGGCTGACCCCGTTTATTCCGCCTTCAATGATGCCGTCGCTGTTTATGTATACGTTGGCGACGCCATGAACACCTGCGTCCTCGACACCGTTTATGGTGCCCGAGTTGGCAACTCCGCCGGCGCCGTTACCGATGAATACACCGTATTCTTTCCCTTCGATGTAGGCGCCTTTGTGGTTATATACGCTGAAGAACGCGTCGCCGCCTATAACGCCGGCGAATGTGTTGCCTACTATGCGGCCGTTGTTTTTGACCATGCCGTAATAAGCAAGATTAATGCCGTTGATCGCGCCTTCGATCACACCGATGTTGCCGTTGGTTATATCCGCCTGGCCGACACCGTAAATTCCGTCGATGCCTCTGATCGTTCCCCAATTCTCAATGACGGCGCCGCCGTTGCCTATGCGCACACCGTTCTCTTTACCTTCAATGTAAGCACCGCCGGCGTTGTTTAAGGTGAGGAACGCATCGCCGCTTACGATGCCGGCGAACATGTTACCGACGATGCGGCCGTAGTTGCCGACCGTGCCGTAGTAAGCAAGATTAATGCCGTTGACCTCGCCTTCGATCACACCGATGTTACCGTTGGTTATGTCCACTGAGCCGTAAGCATAAATGCCTTCAGCACCTTTGATCGTTCCCCAGTTATCGACAAAGGCACCGCCGTTGCCTGTGCGCACACCGTTCTCTGTACCTCCGATGTAAGCGCCTCCTGAGTTGAACAGGCTGAAGAACGCATCGCCTCCTACAACACCTGCGAACATGTTACCGACGATGCGGCCGTAGTTGCCGACCGTGCCGTAGTAAGCAAGATTAATGCCGTTGACCTCGCCTTCGATCACACCGATGTTACCATTGGTTATGTCCACTGAGCCGTAAGCATAAATGCCTTCAGCACCTTTGATCGTTCCCCAGTTATCGACGAAGGCACCGCCGTTGCCTGTGCGCACACCGTTCTCTGTACCTCCGATGTAAGCGCCTCCTGAGTTGAACAGGCTGAAGAACGCATCGCCTCCTACAACACCTGCGAACGTGTCGCCTACGATGCGGCCGTAGTTGCCGACCGTGCCGAAGTAGACGAGGACGATGCCGTTTATCGCGCCTTCGATCACACCGGTATTAGCGTTGGCTATGTCCGCCTGGCCGAGAGAATAAATTCCGTCACTGCCTTTGATCGTTCCCCTGTTATCGACGGTGGCGCCGCCGTTACCGATGAATACACCGTATTCTTTGCCTTCAATGTAAGCACCGGCGAAATTGAATACACTGATCAACACATTGCCGCCTCTGACGCCGGCCGCTGTGTTGCCGACGATACGGCCATGGTTGTCCACCGTACCGCTGCTGTATAGGCTGACCCCGTTTATTCCGCCTTCAATGATACCGTCGCTGTTTATGTATGCGCTGGCAACGGCATGAACACCTGTGTCCTCGACACCGTTTATAGTGCCTGAGTTGGCAACTCCGCCGCCGCCGTTACCGATGAATACGCCGTATTCTTTCCCTTCGATGTAAGCGCCTCCGTAGTTACGTACGCTGAAGAACGCATCGCCGCCTTTGACGCCGGCGTATGTGTTGCCTACGATACGGCCGTAGTTAACGACCGCGTCGTTAACGACCGCGCTGTGAACGACCGTGCCGCCTGTCATAAGATTGATCCCATTGCCGCCGCTGACCGTACCGTAATTGATCACGGACGCGGGAACGGTCGCGGTTACGGCGCTGCCGGTGAGCCCGCAGTCGATCGAACCGAAGCCTGTAATATTCAAAGTACCGGAATTGGTCAGAATAATGCCGTCGCCGTTAGCGAGCGAATATGCGGCATTCCATGTAACCATTATTCCGTCTGCGATGTCGAGCATAAGCGTCCCCGCATTGAACACTGTGCCGAATATACCAACGTCATCCGTCACGGTGATCGTGTTGGTTGCGGCGACATATGACCAGCTCGGTGCGAATGAGTCGTTATCAGCGGCCCCGAACCAGGCCTCGTTAAGATCTATCGTCAGCTCACTGCTTTCTGCAAGAACTCCGTCCGATCCTTTATTCTCATATTTCAGACCGTTCTCATCTCCCTCTGCCGTGACCATGGCGCCTGCGAGAACGGTCAGCATCAACATCAGCGCAATGGCTGATATTATCGATATCTTTGCTCTTAGATCCATATTTGCCCCCCAAATGAGTCCAATTCTCATACCGAAGACCGCGATGTACGATGATCAGGATGTAAAGACCTAATAACAATTATTAAATATATTACCTTCTAAAGATATATCCAATAGAGTAATATAAATGACATTTAAAAATTATACTTTAACGATATTTTATGATTTTTTCAACCAATTGCTCCGTATTTGAATTTGTTTACGACAGAGGATATTTTAATAACCGCTACGTGTTCCGCTGTTCTATGTGGAAGATATTGGGTGTAGATTCCTTATACCTGGAATTTGCCGAAGTTTGGAAGAGAAGGATATCCGAGGTCGTTGCCGAGAACGGTAACGGAAAAAGATTCGATGAGCTGATGAAAGATTCCGAAGTTCTTTACATAATGAACGGGGAGACAGAGGAGCACACATTCATGGTGGAATTACCGGAAACATTATCCAACGATGATATACAGTTCCTTGCCGATGAGATCCTTAACGTCGCAAAAACTGCGGATTTCCCGTTCGTCACTCTTAACAACAATTATGAAAAGTGCCAGGTGATATTCACAACAGAAAAAGAACCCGAGATACTGGGTCTTGATAAGAAGGAGGGCATATCCGCCGGCGCGGTCTTCGCACCGATCCTCGAAGGATGGGGCGGAAAAAGGAACCAGCCGTTCATGTAAAGATCTCGCACATGTAAGGGATGCACATGTTACAGATACCAAAATTCACTTCACCGTCGATCAAACTGGAAGCCGATGAATACCGTTCCGTGCTGAAAGCGTGGAGTTTGATGTTCGGTGTCCTCTTCATGCCCGGGATCTTCTCGAGGATGATCTACGACCCTACGGGATCTAAAGATATGTTCACCCGTTTCTTCGTGGACGCGAACATGGCGCTTGCGCTTTTAGTGTTCATGGTGTTTGCGCTCCCTGTCCTTTGGTACATAGAGAAATGGTTCGCTGTGATCCCGTCAAAAAATCAATGCTACGCTATGATCGTTTTATCACTCGGGTCTTGTTACCTTTCCGGTTATATCGCATTGGGCGCACCGGCGATGGCCGCTGTGCTCTTCCTTTCTGCGATCTTCACCGTAACAATAACCGTTCTGAGGCGAGTTTCGTGGTATTTGGACGATCTTAAGATATTTTCTTTTATCGCTGCGAAGTGATCTCGACGTCTCCTATATCACTCAGATCACGCTCGGGCGTCCCCGGCTGGTCCTTCGTTTCCGTTTCTGCGGTGTCGCCCAGTTCAAGCATTATCGGCACTGGACGGAATATCCTCCATTTTGCTACCGCGTCCTCAACGAACGTTCTCTCGAAAAATAAATAGAAAAATATTGATGATGCCGCAACGACCAGCATATTGAAAACCACTGACGAAGCAATGAATCCTACTACAACGAAAGGATCGGTCTTATTGGCGGCCAGAACTAAAAATATGAACACCGCAAGCACCGGCACCGCCATCCTCCTGATCGTTGCCATCCCTCCCTTGTAAATTGAAAAATCGCGGTAGTTCGTTGTTATACGGACATTCAGTGATTTGAACGGCGTCCACGGTAATACGAGCAAAGGAATGAACATAACTAACGAGAACACAAAGATCGGTGCCTTCGTCATATCGAATCCCTCGTTTATGAACGCCGGATTCAGCGACATGTATATCCATAACGCTATACCGACCATAAATGCAAAGGACATCGTCTCCATCATCTCTTTGAACGGTATCCCCGTGCGTTTCATGTTGTAGTCCATTGTTATTCTTCGGGTGTCAATGTTCGGCGGTATGTTGAATAAGAACGCGACAAGCTTTTCCCATAATGTCGGTTTATCCTTCACGTTAAAGTATTCTATTGACGAGATGACAAAAAAGAACACTTTCCTCTGAATGACCGCAGCAACTGAAACGACACCTACACATCCGACCATCAGGAACGCCACGAAGAACAGCAGCATCAGTTCTATGCCCACCCAGAACAATGCCGCGGGCACTATCAATGCTATGATCAGCGCCTTCCACATACGTTCCCGAAGATACGTCACCAGTCCTACTATCAGGAACGGGACGGATATCAGCATCAGTGCGGTGCCCGCATCCACCGTCTCCGTTATCACAAGGGCGATCATCGCGGCCGCGGATGCTATCAGGAGCGCAATGAAAAGATATATGATCACCTTGTCCCCCCTCCTTATAAGGGAAAGATTGGAAACGTGCGCGGTCCTTTTGATGAATTTTTCTTTCATTGACTCATTCCGTCCACACTTTTACTTTCAGTTCCGCCTTGTCGCCTCTGAATATGCCGAGTATTAATGCGAACACTCCTTTTTTTGTTGTTTCTATGTCGATCGTATCATTGAGTATGGATCCTTTGAATTTAATACAGATGCCGTCGCTGTCCGATAGCGCAACATCAACAGGATTGTCGGAATTTACGGAAACGAATAACTTTTTTCCTTGTTTTACCTGCAGAGGGAATGATTTCACATTTCTGTATGCGCCCTCCGCGGACGGATCGAATTCCCCCAGCGTGAGCCGGTCGTCAAGCAGCACCGTTCCCTTTTTGCCGAGCATAAGCGTCCTCCCGATATTGCGGTAACGGGTATTATACTTGCTCTTTCAATTCTTCCAGGTCTGTGGAGAACTTCCACATTCTCGGGTATGTGCCGGCGTTCATCATCACTCTTGTGACCTTTACCGCCTTCCCCTGTGATGTGGACATTATTTTCGGCGTGGACATCATCATCGTACCGAGGGCGACGAGTTCTCCGCGTGCCGTCATTAAAGCGACCAACGCATTCCGCCGGATGTCCTCGTCGATCATGTGTATCCCCTGAATGTTGAGATCTGCGCCGTGGCACACCGCATCCACCGCGGACGCTTTGACTATTATCTTTGGTAAAGGCTCAACGAGGACCTCCACCGGCCGTATGATGCTGCGGATCCATTCCTCGCGGCCGTGCTGCTGCCAGAATATGTACGAATCCTTGATATCGTGTAACGTTGCCGCATCGTTCTCGCCCATTGAGCCTGAGCGCGATCGTCTCAGCTCGATCATGTTGGCGCCGCATCCCATTGCTTCGCCGACATCCGTACAGAGTGTTCTTATGTATGTGCCAGCATCGCACGATACGGAAAAAAGAATGTCCCTCCCGGATATCTCCATTATCTTCAGTTCTGATATCGTCCTTATCCGCAGCTGTCTTTTTACGGCAGATCTTACAGGCGGGAACTGATAAATCTTTCCCTGGAACTCCTTCATGACCGCCCTTATCCTTTTTTCGTCGCGGTCCTTATGCAGACGCATGAGACATATGTATTCTTTGTCCGATGATAACACCAGGTCGGTCAGCCTCATCGCCTTTCCGGTGCATAACGGCAATACGCCGCTGACGTTCGGATCCAGCGTACCGCCGTGACCGAGCTTCTTCATCCCCAGTGTTGCTTTGGCCCATGCCGTTACCTGGTGCGATGTGGGTCCTGTCGGTTTATCCAATGCGATGACGCCTGCTTCTAAAAGTTCCCCTATCGTTCTGTCGGAAGGCCTCTTTCCCCAGCGGTCTGACATTGCATTCTCGTCCCTTACAAGCATCCTTTCGCCTCCAGTGCCTTGATTATTGTTTCTGTGACCTCGTCCGGGTCCATGTGGTCCGTGTTCACGATAAGATCGTAAACACTTGTGTCCCGTATGTCGATACCGTAATACTTCATGTACCTTTTTCCCTCGGACGCTTCTCTGTCCACGGTCGCTTTGCATGCTTCTTCCGTTGTTTCGCAATCACGCATACCTATCCTCTGAATGCGCACGTCCGGGCTTGCATCCAGGTATACACGGAACGCC
>JAIRJQ010000120.1 GCA_031260545.1 Methanomassiliicoccaceae archaeon
TGTCCGATATCGCCATTATGTCTTTGGCGCACGGGTAGATGTTCTTTTGGTCGTTGAAACGGCCGCATCCCCATGGATATACCGTTAGACCGTTCATCTCATCTGCGACGCAATCCACAAGTTCGCCGAGTACTCCGGGAACCTCTTTGTAAGGAGCGGGCATCGGAGGAGCGGGAAGGTCCGGAATGTCGTCACAGTCCATTGTCAATATCGCACGGCCGTTCAGGAAGAATTTGATCTCCGGGTCGTGGCCTTCCAAAATATCAAAATTGTCCATGACGCATGCTGTGAGCGACTCATGCAGTTTTTCCATGTTGTATGACCATTCGATAGTGTTATTGTGAATGTACGCAGGACTTAAACGATACGCAGTTCTGTTGTTCTTCATGTTCATATCAAGGCCCAGCGCTTCGATCACGGCCCTTTTCAGAGAAGGGGGATGACCGGTGAAGAACTCATTCAGGAAAAGATGCGTGTACTCTCGGCCAGTGGTAAATCCTTTCTTTTTTACGACGGAGTCCATAAAAGGCATCCGGGCTACATCTAACGGCCTTTTTCCGCCGAATTGTGGGATATCATGATCCTCTGCGCCGTCGAGAAGGACAAATAATGTGTTCATTGGTTCAGTCTCCTGAGTGCGATCAGCGATTGTCCTGTCGATATCCCTCCGTCGCCGTTCGGCACGCGGGAATGATGCATCACATTCATACCTCTCTCTTTCGCTGCATCGTCTATCATATCACATATCGGTCCGTTGTACGAGACCCCGCCCGATACCCCTATCTCGCTCAAGCCTTTTGAAACCGCAGTATCGCAAGCAGCGTTCACCATCTGTCCGATAGCGGATCGGACAACAGAATATGCTATGTCCTCTATCTTTTCTTTCTTATCGAAGAGAGCGAACAGCGGTACCGTCATTATCTCTTTGCCAACAATTTTTGTATCGTATCCGTCAAGTAGCTTCCCTCGTGAGAGCAAAGGTTCCAATTTCATTGCCGGCTCGCCGTCATATGTTCTCTCTTTGCAGACGCCGAGCGAGAACGCCAGCGTATCCAAGAGGCGGCCGAACGATGACGTTCTCACACTCTTTTTCATCATTTTATTCAATACGTTCGCATCATCGCCGCCGAATAGTTTAGAATCAATACCGTTCATACTGTCGACGGCGAATTTCAGTCTTCTGAGGTCGTACAGCGCCTTTTCCGAGCCTAACAGCGGGATGTACTGAAGATGTGCTATCCTTTCATAGCTCTCCAGATCAGCGTACATAACTTCACCGCCCCACGCATTACCGTCGTCGCCGTATCCGGTGCCGTCTATTGCGAGTACAACACCTTCTTCTTTTTCGTTATCGGCGAACAGCGATGCGCAATGCGCCCAATGATGCTGCACCTCTAACATTTCTGCGCCCGTTTCGTTGCATATCTTTTTTGCGAGCCTTCTGTTCCCGTATCCCGGGTGCATATCCGTCACAACTATATCGGGAGTGCATCCAAGCATATTCATGAGCGATCTCGCAGCTTCCTCAAGGTATTCGGCAACGCCTTCCGAGTCATGATCTCCGATGTACTGGGTCTGTTGTATCCTGCTTCCGTTCACGACGGATGCGACGATGTTCTCCTGCGCCCCAAGCGCAAGCACTTTTCCGTTGTATCGTGTGTCTATGTATGACGGCGTATAACCTCGGGACCTGCGGATGAATGCTGTTCTTCGGCCATGCATCCTCAACACCGTGTCATCGGCGCGGTTGATTATTTTTTGGTTATGCAGAAGATAAGCGTCCGCATTCATTCCGATGATCTCTTTGTCGTTCAATATCATCGGCTGTCCGGGTGTGTTCGCTGAGGTCATTATCAGTGCGTCCGTTCTCATGGAATCGAACAAAATGTGGTGAACGCCCGCATACGGTAAGAATATCCCAATGTTGTCGAGTCCCGGCGATATCGATTCTGTTATATCGCAGACCTTTTTCCTCATAAGGACGATCGGTCTGCAGCGTGACGTGAGTTCAGAAAATTCATGTTCGGTCGGTTCTGCATATCTGTTCAAAGCGTTCGCATCTCTGACCATCACGGCGAAGGGTTTTTGCGAACGCCCGTACCATTTTCTCACTCCGTCTACGTTATCGATGCGGGAACAGATGTGCATCCCGCCGACCCCTTTTATCACACCGATGCCCCCGGAATCAATTATCTTCCCGAATTTTTCAACGGAGGGGCCGCTCATGATCTTTCCGTTGTTGCCGTATAACGAATAAGAGGGGCCGCAATAGGGACAGCAGACCGTCTGGTGGTGGAACCTCCTGTCATCTGGTGATCCGTACTCTTTCGAACAATCGTCGCAGACATCGAATTCGGACATCGCCGTGTTCGCGCGGTCATACGGTAACGATGACAACAATGTGAATCGTGCACCGCATTCGGTGCAGGATGTGAAAGCATATCCTTTTCTTCTGCCGTTCTTCATATCATTCAGGCATTTGTCGCATACTGCGGTATCGGACGGGATGCTTACTCCCTTTCCGGACGCCTTTGATGATGAAATATGAAAACCGTCCTTTCCTCCCGTATATTGTGTATTTTCGATCACGACATCCTCTATCACAGAAAGCGGAGGAAGATGAAGGTAAAGAGAATTGAGAAGACGGTCTCCGTCATCAACGTTCACGATGACATTTGCGCCGTCATTCCACACGCATCCGTTCAATCCGAGCGAGGTCGCCACTTTATACACGGTCGGCCTGAAGCCGACCCCCTGAACAACCCCTTTGATGATTATACGCATCGTTCTCTGATGGATGTTCAACGTTTAATGCTTTTATTTGTTCAATGGCGTTAATGAATCATTTTTTTAATGTTGTGCGCATACGGTACGAAAAGGGTGGCATAATGGAAGAGATACGCAACGGTCTGCTGTATACCAAGACACACGAATGGATCCAAAAAATGGATGACGGCACCGCCGTCATAGGAATAACGGATCACGCACA
>JAIRJQ010000130.1 GCA_031260545.1 Methanomassiliicoccaceae archaeon
CTTGTTGATGTATGCTGCGTTGTTTACTTCATACAGATAGTATACTCCGGGCACGAAGCCGTCCTCGGTGCTGAAGAAGAAGCTTACGACGCCGTTCACGGTGGATGCCGTGTACTGGACGCTGCTGTCTGTTGCGCTCTCGAGGATGAAGTCGAATACGGTCGCGTCATCTATTTTCTTGCCGTCGGCATTGTAGACAACTTTCGGTATCTCGAAGCCACCTCTGGAGATCAGTTCGTTGTAGAACACTATATCGGATCCGTCAACTAACTTGAAGACTATTGAGCAACCATCCATCGCCGCTACTATCTCAATGAATTCGCCGTGAACGAGTTTGTACATGTCGCGCTGTGCAGGGGTCATCGCTTCATAGATGAAGTAGTGGCCCATCTGGAAACCGTCCTCGACATCGAAGAGTCCGAAGTCTACGAAGCCGTTGAGCGTGTATCCTGTTGCGATAACTTCGCCGCCCGCACTCTTAAGACCATCTCTCATTTCGAACTTAACGCCGTCCTGTATCGTCCGTGTTTTGCCGGATGCGTCGGTCACTATTTTCTGCAGTACGAGTCTGCCTATCCCGCATTTAGATTCGTTTATGATCTCTACTTCGTATGTCGTGTCGGTCTTGATGTTCACCATAGCGAACGATCCTGACTGTGTTACGCCGTCCAATATGTAGGTGACTTTCCATCCGGTCTCTTCTTCCTGTATCATGTAGATACCGAGTATGACCTCCAGTGTGAGGGTTCCGTTCATCGGGACCTCGAACAGGTCACCGAATGTGCCGAAGTTCGGACCGTAGATCCTTACCGTGAATGTCGCGTCATCCGACAGACCCATTAATATTATGTCCTCGGGGCTCACGAACTTGCTTATGATCAGCGTGCCTCTGAGGAGGTCGTTGTAGAATGTTCCGTTGGAGTCGTCCGCGAACTCGAATGTTATCGTGTTACCGTATATCGTTGCTATCACAGTTATGAAGGAGGTCGGGGTGACATAGATCAATTTCTGTGCATCTGTGAGTTCTTCGTAGATGTAGTATGTGCCTGCCTTGAAGCCGTCCTTGGTGCTGAACGAGAATATCGCGAGACCGTCAACTGTATCGGCTCTTGCGACCTCTGTGCCGAACTCGTCATACATGACGAATGTGAACACCTCATCTCCCATTGTGTATTCTTCTGTGCATTCCTCTATCATCTTGGTGATGCAGAGTTCGCCATAGGCGTACACTTCGTTAACATATACGAAACCGTCGTTTGTTGAGAAGAATATCTCTCCGCCGTAGAATCCTGCGGATATCTCAAGCCCGTCGGTCCTGTCGAAGCAGACCAATTTCTGTGCGTTGGTTAATACTTCGTAGATGTAGTATGTGCCTTCCTTGAAACCGTCAGCGGTGCTGAATGCGAAGCTTGCTATGCCGTCGAGTGTGCTCGCCTCTGCGACAACGTTACCGTCAGCGTCCTCCATGACGAATTTGTATACGGCTGTTATTGTCATAGCGTTGTCTTGGGCATCCACTAATCTCTTGACGAGATCGAATCCGCCTTCGAAGACCTGTTCGTTCACGAACACCAGGTCGGCAGAGAATGTGAATACTATCTCATCGCCGACCACTGTTGCATCGACCGTGATCGTTTTGTCCTGCGCTGTATATCCTGCTTTGGCTTCCTCAGTGAGTGTGTATGTTCCCTCTTTGAAACCGCCCTTGGTGCTGAATACGAAGCTTGCTATGCCGTCTACCGTGTCTGCCTCTGCGACAACGTTACCGGCGGCGTCCTTCAGGACGAATGTGAATATGTCCGCGGCATCTACCACATCGCCGTTGGGATCTTTCACTACTTTGGTGACATCGAATCCGCCCTCAGCGATCAGTTCGTTGACGTATTTCGGGAGAGCAACGAAGAGGAAATTTATCGCGTCATTGCTGATCTTTGCAACGATCCTTAAGTTTCCTGTCTTGTCGATGTATGCTGCGTTAGCATCTTCGTACAGGTTGTATATTCCGGGCACGAAGCCGTAGTTAACATCTGACTCGGAACCTGAAGCGGCGGTGCTGAATTTGAATGTTACAAAACCGTTCTCGGTGGATGCCGTGTACTTGACGCTGCTGTCTGCTGCGTTCTCGAAGAAGAAGCTGAATACTGTCGCATCATCTATGATGACGCCGTTAGCGTCGTAGACAACTACCGGTATGCTGAAACTGCCCTCGAAGACCTCGTCTTCCTCAATAACTTCGTTGTAGAACACGAGCCCTATACTTTCTACGGATTCGATAGTGTATTCGGTGCCATCGAACACGGCCACGACGAATATGAATCCTTCAGGGTTCTCGGCGCCGAACTTGTAGAGCGCATTGGACGATTCCTCGCAGACCTTGAATATCTTGTCGTTCTCAAGGTCTTCCGCCTTGATCGTGAATTTCGCTATGCCGTCCGCATCCGTCTGAGCACTGTCGATGAGTTTACCGTCCTCGTCATATACTGCAAAGAAGAATGATTCTGTGCTTGCAAAGTCGGTGCTGCCGTTCACGTATTTCTGTACTTCGAACGCGGCGTCCGACAGTTCGTCGTTGTCTAATAAGTTCCTTATCTGCACGGATGTGGTCTCGTCTTTCTCGATCGTTACCGTGACGAGACTGTTCACAGCCTTCAGTGGAGATCCGTTCACGAAATAGGTCGGGGTGTATTCGGATGTTACCTCTTTTATCTGGTATGTTCCGATCGGCAGTTCGCTTTGAACCAGAGTACCCGCTGTGATCGGTATTGTTTTTGTTATCGGACCTGTCACTAGAACTTCGGATTCATAACCGCCGCCGTATGTACCGCCGTCGAATTCGCTAAGTCCTTTGCTGAGCTCAAGGAAACCAGATTCATCATCTGCAATAAATGGATCCTTTTCGTCCAGCATAATATTGGCCATCGGTACTATCGCAATTGCTAAAATAACTGCTATAGCGAGGGCAATAATTATCGTTTTTTTCATTTTCTTACCTTCTTTCTTTTTCAAGGTTCTTTAAATATTTTGACGGGAGAATCATTTTTGCATGCGCATGCGAGCGCGAGCAAAATGATGATCTTTAGTAGACCAAAAAAAAGAACTTTGTAAGCCCTCTTTCTTCCACCATGTCGCCCCGTTTAGGTAACATATCAGGCATTAATAAAGAAGGAAGTTACCAAATACTAACCAGATTTATTTTAAATATTAGATTGAAAAAATAGACTCCAACTTATATCTATCTATTGGTCGAAAAAGACGCCCTTTAAGCTTCATTTTCGACTGTCTGGATATGATAATCGGCGTTACCTGATTTAACTATTGTTTATCTCGGATGAACTTACGAAATGTTACGTATCCGGCCGTATACCTTTGCTCCTGCCCGGCGGACCGCGAGACCCTTCGTGAATGCCACTTCCCTCTCTGCACTTTACGGGAACAGGGGTCGGACGGCGGCGTGAGTGCCGTAACATTCGGCATACAACCGTAATGCGGACGTGTACCGTTCATCATAGGTCGTTAACAGCAGGTCATGCTTGAGTTTGCGGTATGCAATTGATGAATAATGATGCTATCTGCCGTATAATAGATGCACTGCAGCGGTGCGGACAACATGGCGATCTGTCGGGAACGGCTCGTGGATTTACAAGATCGGCACGGCAATTTTTCAGATCGGCCGCGGATGTCCGGCTGGATACGTGCGCGACCGTGAGTATTCGTTCTCGTATGAAAATGGCCGCCGATATGGGGAAATTCAAAGGTCACGGCGATGATAAATGTTTTATCCCTAATTGCATTGGCAACGGTATGTATCTGGTGCCCTCAGCGTTCTTTGTTGCGTCAGCGTCCGCGGTCAGCAGTATCTCCGAATTGAACGCGTTCGACAAAGCATTGATAAAAATGGGAATAGGCGAACAGAATCTCGTCGCCGTCTCGTCCGTGATACCGGAAGGGGCAGCGGAGATCCCGGCAGCCGTGATCCCAATGGGTGCGGTGACGCACTGCGTGCTTGCGCAGATACGCGGGTCCGAAGGCGAGAGGATATCTGCGGGAATAGCGTATGCTTTCAGAAAGGACGGGAAGGGAGGATACGTCGCCGAAGGCCGCTCACACGGCCCGAAGACACTGCTGCTCGATTCTCTGAACAAGAAGATGGAGGAGATCGCCGCATGCAGGAACGTCGGATTGCGGGAAATAAGATACAATGCGGAGGAGCTCTCCGTTCCCCCCGGGCATTACGGGGCGTGCGTCGCAGCGCTTGTGTTCACAGGGTACGAGTGATATGTACGGCCTTGTTCTTTGTACGTCATGCAAAAGGAAGCGCATCACGGATCTGAAATGCGAGACGTCCGCATGCCCGTACTGCGACCGTGTCAGCAAGACCTGCGAACTTACCGTCCTGTTCAGCGACAGAAGTCAAAGTGTTGTCAGGAATGCATTGAACAGCGCGGAATCATCAAAATACCCGGAACCTCGGAAGAAAAGCGGCACCGATCACGATCCGGTCAGCACACTGATCTTCAGATACGAACATACCTCCGGGACCTTCGAAAAACTGGTTGTCCTTGCGGATGGTCTGACGGGCATGAAAGGAACTTTTTCCAAGAATGACGTGAACGAGATATTCCCCGGCGAAGGCGAACATCTAATAGAACAAATGATCTCCGCCGATATCATCATCGAGATACGCAACGGAACATACAAAGCTCTGTGACCGACGCCGCACGCGGATGATCGGACTGTCACTCAGGGATCTCCCGAGCGGTACCTCTTGTTTCACCGTAAAAGATCTCATTATAGCCAAAAAAAGACCGCATTATCGGGGAGTCACTCGGAGTTCACTCGGGGATCTCCCGAGTGGTACCCGTTGCCATCGTCATCCGGACGGCGTTGGAAGCATGTTTACGAAGGATCAGCGCGGAATATCCTTCCTGCTTTTTCCCTCTTCCCTGAGCACATCGCGTATGACGTTCGGTAGTTTTCGATAAACGATGTGATAGAAGTACCCGAATGCTACCAAGAACGAAAGTACGAGGAATGCGTACATCATCATCTCCGAATGGCCTGCCCATATCTGAGAGATCAGAAGCTGATACGCAACACCGATGATCAGCGCCTGGAACAGGAACTCGAACGGCCTTCTTCTTGCTATCCCTTCGCCTATGGTCATTCCCGTTGCCGAATGCAGTATCACCGTCTGTATCGCTATGAACCCGAATAATATCCACATCGTTATGTCCGTGCCCTCCGTGCCCAGAAGCTCGATCGCCCATGATGACGCATAGAACACAAATCCGAAGGCGAATGCGCATCCTACTCCCACGCCTAATCCGAAACCGTAGAACACCGTGTCCGATTTCCCGTGGAATCTTTTTAAATTCAGGATGACCAGCTTCACAAGTTCGAAAACAAGCGCGAACAGGACCGCTATTACTATGGATGCCCATGACTTCTGAAAGAACGTATACCCTACGAAGACGGCGGTACCTGCGATCAGACCTAACGTGAATAATTTGAAGAACGCGGGGTCGCTGAAGAACGGCTGTTCTACGGCAGGATATGTGTATTTTCGGAGCACGATGTATATCAGCCCCAGCGCTGCGCCGAATCCGATGATCGCAGCGAATATCATGTTCGATTCCATGCCGGAGGTTAAGCGGGGACCGTTAATAATGGTTTCCCGGTCACATCATCTTGTTATAATAATGAATAACCATGCACGACGGTTCGCATTTGCCGCATGAGCTGCATCTCTCCTGATCAACGTGCAATCCGCCGTGTATCTTTATCGCTTTGCGCGGGCACTTCTTCTCGCAGATGCCGCACGATGTGCACATCTGAGATCTCAGCAGCGCCTTCACCGATCTTTCGAATAGATATTCGGCGTCCTTTGCGTTCTCCGCGGTCACGGATACCTGACCTCCGCCGAATAATTTAACGGACCCTTTCTTCGTTCTTAATAATGCGATCTCGAATTCATCAGAATATCTTACATCGCCGACCGTCCGTAATGCATCCTCGACATTCGAAAAATCCCTCGATCTCGGTATCGTTACGACCGCTTCCATCGAGTACCCTCCGGCGGCGCACGGTGATGCGCCCTTTAACATCTTCACCGACATCTTTTTGGATGTTCCCGGCGTCGTCCTTATATTGATGTCCTCGGCAAGCCTGATCATCTTCGGCGGCAATACCTTCCATCTCCAAAATCCCATGTCAATGAATTCATGTGGAAGATCGTGATCGTCCGCATATCTTCTCAGATGTGAGTCCCATCTTTCGTACATATCGGGATGCGTGCCCTTTGTTGTCTTCCACTCGCTTGCGAGGCAGGATGCGCATAAGTAACATCCGATACGTTCCATGTCGTTCTCATACAGTTTGTTGTAAGGAAGACGTTTCCGCCATATGTATCCCCAAACGTCGGACGCCGTCCATTTTCTTATCGGGTTGAGCGTGATCTGATTCGGGACGAACGGGTTGTTAGATACGAATCCGATGTTCGATCTTGCGAATGATTCCAGCGCACGGTTCCCTTCCGCCGTTATCGTCCCTTTCGGAAATCTTTTTGCAATAAGTTCGGTTATCGGACCGAGTTTGCATACTTTGCAGCACCATCTGAAATCCTTTGCCGGAGGGCCGAATGTTCCCACGTTCTCCCAGAATGCGTTCCCGGCGTCCGCCTCGTGCAATTTTAAATTATGGTCCTTTGAGAATTTGCGAACATATCCTACGGTCTCGGGAAATTCTATCCCCGTGTTCACGAACAGCAGTTCCGGATCGTTCACCGCTTTCATTGTCACACCGAGGGCGGCCAACGAATCCTTTCCTCCTGAGAACGATACCGTTATCTTTTCCTTCCTTCCTTTCACGTACGACCTTATCTCGCTGACCGCTTTCGCTTCAAGTTCTTTTAAATATGATGCGTTGGCGTTAACGAATGTCTCCCTGTCCGCCTTTGGCGATACCGTATCGAATGACGGGACGGCGAGGTCGCGTATCTTCACCGCCTTCTCCGCCCCTCTTATATCGATGCTGTTCTCCAATGCTATACCGTGTCCGGCCTTGCTTCCCTTCCTTATGATCAGGGGATCGCCCTTCTCAAAATCTCCTTTTACCTCGCTGATATCATTTCCGGAGATGTTCTTGCCTTTCAGATGTCCCGTAACGTTCCCTAACGTAACGATGTTCTTTGCCGCTTTTTCATACAGCAGTTCTGCGCCCGGTTGTTTCAGCTCAAGCATCAGCTCATTGCGTCTGATGTCAAATCTTAATAATGCGATCACTGCACCGTGCGCTATCACCTCGTCGGTTCTGTCCTCACCGGGCACCTTGTTGAAGAACACCGACATTCCGTCTATTGATGATGATGTTCCGAAATTCTTTTTGAAAAGATGCCTCAGCACCTCATGACCGCCGTCCATGCACGGCCGTATATCCCCGGGGCTGTTGATCTCAAAATCCCGCGGTGACGTATCGCATGAATCACACTTGGCGCCCATGATCAGCGTTCCGCAGCCGTCGCACCACCGCTCCGCCGTCTTCCCGTGGGAAATGTTCTTCCGGATCACCGTTTGCCATGTTCTTATCAATATTTATGGATTGTTTTATTACTTTGAATTGAATCCCGCATCCAGTTGCTATGATATCGATAAACCAGGATGGAAGGTACAGCGCCGTCGAGATCAGAGATATCGCGATATCGGTGTTCGTTCTTTCCATCGCATTCGCTGTTGCTCTCAACTACAGGAGCGACCTCGGATTCCCCACTCTGATCGCCATATCCGCGGTCGTTGTGTGCTTAAGCTTTGTTGCTCATGAACTTGCACATAAGTTCGTGGCGCAGAGATACGGCGCATGGGCAGAGTACCGCATGTTCCCGATGGGGTTGATCATAGCTTTGATCATATCCTTCTCGGGATTCATATTCGCGTCACCCGGCGCGGTCTACATCGGCGGCTCTATTGACGATGAGGAGAACGGAAAGATCAGTGCTGCCGGACCAGCGGTGAATATTGTGCTTGGTGCCGTCGCATTCATTTTGGCACTTTACACCACCGGCATCATCGGGACGACGTTATGGATAATGGCGAGCATAAACGCATTCTTCGCGGTGTTCAACATGATACCGATATCGCCGTTCGACGGTTCCAAGATACTCGGATGGAACATTGCTGTATATCTTGCGATGGCCGCTTGCGCTGCGGCACTGCTGATAACGATATGGTTCTTATGATTGCGTCATGAACTCCGGGCACGGGTATCTCAGGTTCTTGAGTATCGAACCTTCCCACTGTTCCATCTTTCCCGGGTTAAGTATATTGTTCGGGTCCATGGCGTTCTTTATTGCCTTTATCGTTGTCATGGCGGTCGCACGTTCTTTCTGGAAGTCGGGGGCCTTTGATATTCCTATTCCGTGCTCTCCTGTAACGCTGCCTCCGAGTGCTACAGTGACGTCGAATATCTCATTTACGGCTTTTTCCCCGCGTATCCAATCGTCTGCGGATAACGGGTTCAATAACATCTTTGTATGCAGGTTCCCGTCGGCGGCGTGACCGTATGTCGCCACGACGACGTTATACTTCTTGGCGATCCTCTGGTACGCGACCACCGCGTCCGGGATCTTCGATACGGGAACGATCATGTCGTCTGCCAGAGAAACGGAAGAGTGACCGGGCTTCAGCGAACTCAACGCGACCATGACGGACGAACGGGCATTGGCCCATTTCGCTATCATTGCTTTGTCCTTCGTTGCCGTGACCGTCAGCGCACCGACGCTTGTTGCTATCTCCTCGACCGTTTTCAGATCGCGGTCCACCACTTCCGGTTCTCCGTCAACTTCGATGATGCAGAGCGCCTGACAATCCGGAAGCGGATTTTTTAGTGCGATGTTAACCGCTTCGATACTGACGCGGTCCATCAATTCGCATGCTGCTGGCACAAGCGGTTTTGCCACTATCGCGGAAACGCATTTTCCTGCGTCCTCGGCGCTCTTGAACGCTGCGAGGACGGATGCTGCCGCCTTCGGTTTCGTGGCCATCTTTAACACTATCTCTGTTATTATTCCTAATGTCCCTTCCGAACCGACGAGCAGCCTCGCCAATTGATATCCCGATGAATCCTTTATTGTTTTTGTGCCGGCGTGAACGATCTCCCCGTCCGCTTTTACGAACGTCAGCCCGAGGATGAAATCACGTGTCGCTCCGTATTTGACGGCTTTCATTCCGGACGCATTCAATGCGACCATTCCGCCGATCGTTGCCGCTTCGGCGCTTCCCGGGGCACATGGAAATTGAAATCCGTATTTACTGAGGGCCGCGTTGATATCGTTGTATACGCAGCCTGCCTCAACGATGCACCACGTATCGCCGACACTGATCTCTTTGACCTTGTCCATTCTGCTCATGTCAAGAACGATACCGCCTTTGATCGGTACCGCGGAACCGCATAATCCCGTACCGGCGCCTCTCGCCACGACCGGTATCTTCTCGGCGTTGGCGATCTTCATTATCCCCGATACCTGTTCGGTGCTTTTCGGCTGTATCACTATGTCCGGAGAGCTCTGGAATATGGACGCATCGAAACCGTATGCGTACCTGTCCGCCGTTCTGGTGGAGTAACCGTCCTTGCCAACGACCTTCTCTATCTTCTTGATCGTCTCCTCTGACAACGCTTTCATGGTGTTCATGGGATTCCCTTTCTAAGTTATATTGCAACTGCACTTTATAAACTATATCTTTTAACGCCAGTTTTGGGTATAAGCTTCTCTGTTAATTATGGAACAGTGAATATACCTTCTGCGAGGTGATAATTATCGCCAAGAATCAGAAAGCAGACGTTAAGAACCCGAACAACCCCGCCAAAAAAGCAGCCACGGACAACAAGGCCGATCAGAAGAACCCGAACAACAAGGCCACGAAGGGGAAGAAATAAACCGCGGATCACAATAAATTTCACCTCCCCCGCAATGGTGCGGGGGCTCCTTTTCTTTCGGACGCCGATCATTATTTCTCCTGCCGCCGTCCGAAGAACGCATACAGCGGCGTTGGCATCATCCGGCCCCGTTCTGATGATGCCCTGAATGATCATTGTTTTTTACCACTGATATTTAACGGTGATGTATAGCCTCTGCCCGAAAAAAAATATGGACAACTTCATAAACCGTGACGTATTGTTACTATCGATTAGTATGGGTTTCAAAATAATTCTTCTTGGTCCCCCGGGATCAGGGAAGGGTACACAGGCTGAAAAACTGAACGACGACCTAGGGCTTATCAGACTGTCCACCGGCGACATGCTGCGTGAGGCCGTTCGTGATAAAACAGAATTAGGCAAAATGGCGAAAGAGTATATGGACAAAGGCGCGTTGGTCCCTGATAACGTTGTCATTGGGTTGATGAAAGAGAGGATCACATCGCTGAAAGAGGGATTCGTTCTCGACGGTTTTCCCAGAACGGTGCAGCAGGCTGACGCGTTATGCGAGTTCGTTGACGTCGACCATGTGATAAATCTTGACGTTGACGACGAGGAATTGGTCAGCAGGCTTACCGCCAGACGCTCATGCCCGGACTGCAATGTTGTTTATCATTTATTGTATAAGCCGCCGATGAAGGACGATACATGCGACAAATGTGGTGCGACGCTGTACCACAGAAGCGATGACACTGAAACAACAGTAAGGGCGAGGCTCAAAGTGTACAGGGACAGTACGTTCCCTCTCATCGAATATTACGAAAAGAAGGGCATACTCGTGAACGTCGACGGCAAAGGCAACATTCAGGAGATATACGAGGCCATCGAGGACTCTCTCTGATCTATCGTTCATAATGCCTGCCGTAAATTCGTCGTTCTCAGGATGAGAACAGATCTTCCAGTCCGACCAATGTCAGCGCATCGTCCTTTTCCGCCCCTTTTATCAGGCATCCTTATTCATGATTCACTTAATCACGATTAAGTAGATCATGATCAAATGATTACTATGCAGCTGTGAAACCTCATGCTCAATCGTGATTTACTCAATTACGATTGAGTCAATCGTGATTGAACTGCTTAACGTTTCCCTTCCGGGTCCATCTTCTGCGCACGTATGATCGACGCGTTCGTGATCGCCGCGATATCTTTCTTTTTTACCGTTTCCGTTATCGGATATGTCATGTCCTCTTTTATCTCATCCTTAACGAACGGATAACCGCCGGATATCAGCATGATGTTCTTCCATGTACTTCCAAGAGTCAATATCGTCATTTCAGCTGATGTCATCTCGGTGATCTTTTTATCCTCGGACATTAAGAACATGCGGCCGCCGTTAACTGTGCATACTGTCAGGTCTTTGGAAGCGAACGCAGCTATTGACGCTTTATACTTCTCATCCTTGAACTCTTTAGCTACCATCTTATCAACTTTTGAAAGGCACTTTTTGAGAACGTCCTTAGCGGGTTTCTTGGTGATGTCGTATTTCATCATCATGTTCATGAACATCTCGGATGCTTTATCGGCGGCCTCTCCCTTTTTTGGATCGAACGCTTCGAATAACGCGAATACACAGACGTGACCTTTTGTTAACCTCATGCCTTTGAGATTTAACGTGGCCGACTGCATTGTCAATCTTACTTGACCGTGCGCCATCGTAAGGATGCATAATCTGTCCGTGTTACCGTCCGTTGTGAACCCGGACGCCCACGATACGGAAAGGTCCTGCGTTTGTACTTTACCGATTATCTGATCCTCTTTGCCGGATGCCATTATCGTGAGATATGAAACACAGTATATCTATGTGACCGTTGTTCCGTGAGAGAACAGATGGGATACGATGAACAAAAAAATTTTACTCAGGGCGGGGAACATCATTCATCTGAGCCAACTGATCGAAC
>JAIRJQ010000115.1 GCA_031260545.1 Methanomassiliicoccaceae archaeon
GCCGGACACCATTGTCGTCGTCATCCCGCGTTTTTCTATCTCCGCCGTTATCTCCGGGCCGCCGCCGTGCACGAGGATTATCTTTGCTCCTTTTGCGATAAGTGATGCTATCTCTTTCGCCAGGCGATCAAGGTCCTCTTTTCCGCGTATAGCGTTCCCGCCGAATTTCATAAGATATATTGACAACTGGGCCACCTTATGTTGCATATTCCGCATTGATGCGCACGTAATCATACGTAAGGTCGCATCCCCAGCCCACAGCGGACTCGCTGCCCATCGCCAGGTCGACGACGATCGTCACTTCCTTGTTGTCCATTGCCATTCGTACGACCTCAACGGAACGTTCCTCCTGGAAGACGGGAGCACCGGAATCGAGTATGGGAACTTCCATGTCCCCTCCCTTTATCGTTAACCGCACATCCTCTATCTTGAACTTGCAGTCACTGTTCCCGAGGGCCATCATTATACGTCCGTAATTCGGGTCCGCACCGAATATTGCCGATTTGACCAACGGTGAGTTCAGTATCGACATCACAGCGGAGCGTGCATCCTCTTTCGTTTCCGCTCCGAGCACCTGAACTTCTATCAGCTTCGTTGCTCCTTCGCCGTCGATGGCAAGCATGCGTGCTATATCGGTCATGATCTTCTGCAGCGCGTTGATGAAATTCGGATCGTCATCGGCGCATTTCCCTCCGGCTTTGCCGTTGGCAAGCAGTGCGCATGTATCGTTCGTCGATTGATCGCCGTCGACCGTCACCATGTTCATTGTATCTTCGAGGATCTCTCCCCACGTCTTACGGAACTTTTCTGAAAGGACCGCGTCCGTGGTCACCATGCACAATGTCGTCCCATGCAGCACTTTGAGATGAGGTGCGATCATTCCGCTGCCTTTCGAAAGCGCCGCTATGGTTATGAGGGTCCCGTCGGTAAGACGAACGCGTACCGCGGACTCCTTTTTTATCGTGTCCGTGGTCATTACCGCTTCAGCCAGAAGACCATCGGCCTCGCGTCCCGATTCAAGCTCGCGCGCGGCCTTGCTTATTCCGTACTTCACTTTGTGCATGTCCATGAAACGTCCTATCAGACCGGTTGACATCACACCGACCGTGATCGGATCTATCTTCAGTTCCGATGCGGCGACCTTTTTCATTGTCATCGCATCCTCGATGCCGCGGCGCCCTGTCAGTGCGTTGGCGTTACCGCTGTTTATCACAAATGCTGACAGGAACGGTGAATTTTCAGCCATCATCACCTGCACGGGCGCAGATTTCACTTTGTTGCTTGTGTATCCTACGAACGCACGCGCAGGAACCTCTGAATACAGCATCCCCAGGTCCAGCGAACGGTATTTTACGCCGCTGTGCACACCGGCCGCCTTGAATCCCTGCGGCGATGTCAGCCCTCCGTCTATCTTCTCTATCATCTTCATACCCCCATTCCCGGTGTGTTAAGGCCGGCCGTTTCTTTTGATCCCAACATTAGATTGGCGCATTGGACCGCTTGTCCTGATGCGCCTTTGACAAGATTGTCTATCGTTCCGAACGCCACGATCTTTTCATCAAATATTTTGGCGTTCACTTGACAGTGGTTGGAACATACCACTGCGCGTATGGACGGTTCTTCAACGAAGTGAACGAACGGTTCGTCCTTGTATTGTTTTTCATAGATCTTTGCGATATCCTCATTCGTGATATCGTTGATCGCGGTCATGTAGCATGCCGACAGGATCCCTCGGACTATTGGTAAAAGATGAGGAGAGAACAATATCTTCGGTCCTGCCTTTGAAACGATGTCCAGCACCGATTCCATCTCCGGCTGATGACGATGGTTACCGACGCTGTACGGTATTATCGATTCGCCGCAGAACGGGTGGTGTATACGGGGCGACGGTACCATCCCCGCTCCGGAAGTTCCGGATTTAGCGTCCACGATGAAATCGTTCTTCACTGCTTTCGCCATCAATAGGGGAGCGGTCGCCAGTATGGTCGCCGTTGCGTAACAGCCGGGATTTGCAACGATTTTCGCCTTCTTTATCTCCTTGCGGAACAGTTCCGGCATCCCGTAGACCGAATCCTTAAGGTATTTGGGATCGGTGTGATCGTGACCGTACCATTTTTTGTACACGGAAGCATCATGTAAACGGTAATCGCCGGACATGTCTATCACCTTGATGCCCGAGTCCAGCAATGATGGGGCTTCTTTCATCGCTACGCCGTGCGGCGTCGCCACGAAGATAAGATCGAGATCGACGCCTGCGAGTGATTCTGTATATTTTATGTCTATGTATCCCTTAAGATTCGTCTGAGTATCGGATACTTTCTTTCCGGCGCTCTGGCGCGACGTCATCGCCGCTATCTCTATATCAGGATGTGCGCACAGTATGCGTGCCAGTTCGCCGCCGGTGTAACCGGTCCCGCCAATTATGCCTATTTTTTTCATTAAGGGATCACTCACTTGGTTCATCTGCGAACTGAAACGGCTTACATAAAGCTATTGTTACAAAGGAGACACAATGTTTTTGATGTGTTCCTGAGTAATCCGATTGAGTCACTATATACATGATAGTCTGAATTCAGACAAACATACCATAGATGCTGACTAGTACAATATATTTAATAAACAATGAGAAAAATATACCCTATGATGAACATGAAGGCATCCGGTAAGAAAGAAAAAGTTGTTCTCGCGTATTCGGGCGGCCTTGATACGTCCGTGGCGATAAAATGGCTGCAGAACGAATATGATCTTGACGTGATCGCGGTGGCGGTGAACGTCGGGCAGCCTCCGGGAAAAGATGACATAATCGCAAGGGCGAGAATAATAGGCGCGATAGACGCTGAGTACATAGACGCGAGAGAGGAGTTCGTGAACGATCATATCTGGCCTTCGCTCAAGGCGAATGCTGTTTATCAGAATGTTTACCCTCTGAACACCGCAATTGCCAGACCGGTGATCGTGAAAAAGTTGGTTGAGGTCGCGAAAAGAACGGGTGCAGGGCACATAGCGCACGGATGCACCGCGAAAGGGAACGATCAGGTGCGCTTCGAGGTAGGGATATCATCGTTGGCCCCGGAGATCGAGGTGATCGCCCCGATGAGAGAATGGGTCATGACGCGCGATGATGAGATCGCGTATGCGGAGTCCAACGATATTCCGATAACGGTGAAAAAGGACAATCCGTATTCGATCGATGAGAACCTGTGGGGCAGGAGCTGCGAATGCGGTTTGCTGGAGGATCCGTGGGCAGAACCGCCTGACGGCTCCTGGGAGTGGACCGTTTCACCGGAGAATGCTCCGGACACTCCGGAATACACGGAAATTATGTTCGAAAAAGGCATTCCTGTAGGATATGACGGGAACAGGATGGACGGCGTCCGGCTGATAAACGAACTGAACAGAATAGCGGCAAAGCACGGGGTCGGAAGGATAGACCACGTGGAGGACCGTCTGGTAGGCATAAAGAGCCGCGAGACCTATGAGTGTCCCGCTGCAGTGTTATTGATAACAGCGCACAGAGCAATGGAATCACTAACATTACAGAAAGATGTACTTGAGTTCAAAAAAAGTGTGGAACAGAAATATTCCGAACTCATTTACAACGGATTGTGGTTCGGCGTTCTCCGCGAATCTTTGGACAAGTTCATCGACGAGACGCAGAAGGATGTTACGGGGACGGTCAGAATGAAACTTTTCAAAGGCAATGCGACCGTCGTGGGAAGGCGTTCTGAGAACTCGTTGTACGACGAAGGGCTGTCAACGTACGCAGCAGGCGACAATTTCGATCACAGATCGGCGGCAGGTTTTATCTATTGTTGGGGGCTACCCAATAAGACTACCGCTAAAGTGCATATGAAGAGAAGAAAGTGATCTGATGAAGGATACTCTTTGGTCTAACGGGTCTGATGACGGTATTGACAACGCTGTACTATATTTCACGTCATCATTGGATACCGACCGCGCGATGGCATTCTACGACATAATGGGGTCGCTTGCGCACGTGACGATGCTCCGCGACCGCAGGATAATCTCGTATGAGAACGCCGAACTCATCCTGAAAGGGCTGAGGACGATACTGAATGACCTGCGCGAGAATGAATTGATGGTAGATATCGATCTGGAGGACATACACACCAACATCGAATTCATACTGACCGACCTTATCGGTCCCGCGGGAGGCGAACTGCATACGGGAAGGAGCAGGAACGACCAGGTCGCTACGGACCTCCGCATGTATCTGCGCGACGCCGTACTGGAAACGGCCGCCTGCGTTAACGGTCTGATAAAGAAGCTCGTCGAGATCGCACAGAACACGCAGACCGTGATAATGCCCGGCCTCACACATATGCAGCATGCGCAGCCTGTTACCGTTGCGCATCACATGCTCGCACATGCGTTCAGGTTCGGGAGGGACGCCGACCGTCTTATGGACGCGTTCGAACGCATCAACGTTTGCCCGCTTGGTGCCGCGGCGCTTGCCGGCACTTCGTACCCCATTGACCGGGAACAGACCGCAGAACTGCTAGGGTTCAGAGGACCGACCGAAAATTCGATGGACAGCGTGAGCGACAGGGACTTCGCCGCTGAGACGGTGTTCTGTCTGTCGATGATATCCATACACCTGTCATCAATGGCCGAGGAGCTCATACTTTGGTCGACCACCGAATTCGGTTTCGCTGAGCTCGATCGGAAATATACAACGGGATCGTCGATCATGCCGCAGAAACGGAATCCGGATGTTGCTGAACTGATACGAGGAAGAACGGGAGGGGTCATCGGCGATCTGGTCTCGCTTATGACGATGATGAAAAGTTTGCCGTTAACATACAACCGCGATCTGCAGGAAGATAAGGAGCCGGTCATGCGTTCCGTCAACACTGTCATTCAATGTCTGTCGATGATGTCCGATATAGTATCAACGGTGAAGTTCAACAGGGAACGCATGTATGATGCGGCGCTTAAAGGATTCCTCAACGCCACTGATCTTGCCGATTATCTTGTAAGCAAAGGGATACCGTTCCGGGAGGCGCACGGTGTCGTACGGTCGGTCATAATGTACTGTATTCATGAGAAAAGAAAACTGGAGGATCTTACGATATCGGAGATGAAAGGGTTCTCGGAACTCATCGAAAAGGATGTCTTTGATATTCTGTCAATAGAGGGATGCGTTGAACGGAGAACATCGCTCGGCGGAACATCAACGCAAAGCGTGGACATCCAGATATTCGAATCCCTGAATAAACTCATGGAAAGAGAGGACCGCATACGTCAAGAGTCACTACTGATAGACGCTTGCTGGGATAAGCTGTCATAGATCGGTGATGTCGTTCTGTACCGTTTTGTAATGAACGCCGGATGCTGACAGCATTTCGCTTATCCGTTCTCCGATACGGCCGACATCCGCTCCTTTCCCCACTGCCTTGATATAAAATTCTTCCCTGTCCATGGGGAATACCATTCTCATGCGTCCCTTTCTGTTGTACCCTTCCGGTTTCACGTTCCTTTCAAGGTCGGTCATGTTCAGCTCGATGAACATCATTAATATTTCCTCATCCTCCGGCATCTGATCTGTTTCTATGAGGAACATTTTGAGTATGTCGGGGAAGGCTACCGCCAGGTCTTTGTACGGTGTCTTTCCTCCCAAAATGAAATGGACGCTGTTTGCCTTCATCGGCTTTCCCTAAGGGGATTCACTATATATCTCTACGCCTTCTTTATTAATACATGCGCGACTAGTAAAAAGTTCTCGATGGTTTAGTATTTAAAGAAAAACTGAGCGATGATACTATCTATAAGTTAGTCGTTTTGCATATCATGAGATGCGCTCTTACTATCGCCGGTTCGGATTCCATAGGCGGCGCGGGGATCCAGGCGGACATCAAAGCAATGGCCTCGCTCGGTGTGCATACGCATACCGTCATCACAGCGGTAACGGCACAGAACACCGTTGCCGTGACGCATATACTTCCTGTTCCCTGTGATATCATATCCGCACAGATAGAATCCGTTCTTTCGGATTCTGATGTCCGCGCGATAAAAACAGGGATGTTGTACAGCCCGGAGATCGTGAGAACGGTCATGGACGGCCTGTCGGACATAACAGTTCCGATCGTTGTGGATCCCGTGATGGTAGCAAGCGTAGGGGACGCACTGGCACGTGACGATCTTGTTCACTCGCTGAGGGACGATCTCATGCCTGTCTGCGACCTTATAACTCCCAACAAATTCGAGGCGGAATCGATTTCCGGAATAAGGATCAGGAACGAGGATGATGCGATGCGCGCGTGCGAACTGATGGGCAAAAATGGAAATTCCGTGTACCTTAAAGGCGGACATATGGAATCCTCCTCCGTTGTCGATGTCTTATATCACGGGGCGGAGTTCAAACGGTTCGAATATCCGCGGCTGGAAAGTGCGGGGCACGGCAGCGGCTGTACGTTATCCGCTTACATAACGGCCAATCTTGCAAAGGGGGTCGACATGGTCAATTCGATACTGAACGCAAGGGACATGATACAGCGTTCGATAGCGTCGATGTACGTCATCGGGAAAGGAGGAAAGGTTGTGAACTCCGCCGTGAATATAAGGCAGATATACACGGACAGCGACATAACGAAAGGCATGGGCGCCGCGATCGACGATATTCTGAGGATCATACCGGATTCGTGGGTCCCGGCCATCGGGATGAACATCGCGTACGCTAACGCTGACGCAAAGAGCACCGATGATGTTGCCGCCGTGAGCAATAAGATAACACTGAACAACGGGCGCCCGGCCAGGAACGGGGATATACGGTACGGTGCGGCGGAACACATATCATACATGATATTGTCGGCGATGAGGTTCAACGATGATATGAGGGCGGCGATGAACATCAAGTATGATGACGATCTCCTTGACGTGATGGAAGAGGTCGGAATGACCATCACTTTCGTGAATCGGGAGAAGTATCATGATGCGAGGCTCGGCGAACTCACAACGTTCGCGATACGCGATCTCGGGTCGATGCCCGATGTCATATATGATATGGGTACGAATAAAAGAGAACCGATGATAAGGCTTCTGGGCACAGATATAGCTGACCTGAAAAGGAAGATAGGCCATATAATCTGAACTATAGCAGCCGATAAAATTAGGAGAAAGAAAGTGTTTATTCGTAACCGATGATGGTCATCTTGAAGTAAAGGTCCATGCCTATTATCTCTGTCGTGTCCTTGGTCGTGAACCCTGTCTGT